>JAYTJO010000279.1:0-3891 GCA_043730975.1 Thermoleophilia bacterium
CCTCGTCCACTCGGCCGGAGCGCAGGGCACACTCGTCCGGATCGACATGGAGGACGCAACCTGCGTCGACGACACGTTGGCTCTCTATCGCGCCCTGCGTGGGGAAGGCCTCGACAATGTCGGCATCGTCCTGCAGGCCTCTCTCAAGCGCACGCTCACCGACATAGCCGACCTTCGCGACGTCCGTCCGAGCGTGCGCCTCTGCAAGGGGATCTACATCGAGCCGCGCGCGATCGCGTTCCAGGACTTCGAGGTCGTGCAACGGTCGTACCTCGGCTGCCTCGACGCACTCCTCGAGGGTGGCTGCCGTGTCGGGATCGCGACGCATGACGAGCACCTCCTCGTCGAGTCGCTCGCCCGGGTCGCGGCGCTCCCGGCCGGCGGGTACGAATTCCAGATGCTGCTCGGCGTCCGCGAGGGTCGCGCCACCGAGCTCGTTGGCGCGGGTCATGCCGTTCGCATCTACGTGCCCTTCGGGCGCCAGTGGTACGAGTACTCGCTCCGCCGGCTGCAGGAGAATCCGAGCATGGCCGGCGTAATCGCGAAGGCGACCGTCGCACGGGCCGTCGGGCGCAAGTCGTAGGGGTGGTACAGGTCCTACGCCGACGCGGGTGGGACAGGTCCCACCCCTACGCGGTCAACGAGAATCCGCCATCGACGATGACAGTCTGGCCGCGGATCATGTCGGAATCCGGCGAGGCGAGGAACGCGACGACCCCCGCGATGTCGGCCGGCAGGACCATCCGTCCGGCTGCGTTGCGGGAGCCCATCTCGAGCATCTCCTCACGGTTCGGGAAGTGGTCGAGCGCGCCCGTGTCGACGACGCCGCCCGAGACGGCGTTGACGCGGATGCCCACGGGCCCGAGCTCCACGGCCAGGTAGCGGACGAGCGATTCGAGCGCGGCCTTCGATGTCCCGACCAGAGCGTAGTTGTCGAGGACGCGGATCGAGCCGAGGCTCGAGATCGCGACGATCGAGGACCCTGCCGGCATCGAGGGCGCGATCACACGGCTCAGCGAGAGGAAGGCTCGCGCGTTCGCATTGAGCGTCCAGTCCCAGTGCTTGTCCTCCGTCTCGAGCGCCGGCCGGATCACGCCCGTCGCAGCGTTGTGGACGAAGACGTCGAGCGGGCCCAGCTCGGCAACCTGCTCCAGAACCCGGTCGGACGTGACGTTGCCGCGTACGAGGACAGGCTCGGCTCCGAGCGCCTGCAGCTCTGCTGCCGTCTCCTCCGCTGCAGCGTCCGAGCGCATGTAGCCGATCGCCACCCTCGTCGCCCCTTCCCGGGCGAGCCGAAGCGCGATCGCCTTGCCGATTCCCCGCGAGCCGCCGGTGATCAGGACTGACCGCCCCATCAGGCTGTGCTCCTCAATTCGTGTGCTCGTCAACCTGTACGCGGAAGCGGCCGGGTGACCGGCGCCGACGAAGGGATCTCGTCCCAGCCGATCCGGGTTCGAGGCTCCTCGGGTGCGTCGTTCTCGGCCTTCGAGGAGGCGTGCCCGAGATCGTCCAGCATGGCGATCTTCGCCTCGCCCAGCCGTCGCACGGGGTCGTCGGAGGGAAGCTCGGCGATCAGTTCCCGTACGCGCGCTCTGATCTGAAAGGCGAAGTGGGGTGTTGCCGGGCCGACGAGGGCCTCGATGTCGTCAACGGTCGGGTCGGTCATCGCGCCGGAAGCGTAGCCCAACGACTGGTGCGCTGTCCGGGGAATAGGGTGCTGTTCGGGCGAGCGAAAACCGAGCAGCGCGAGGACGCAGGGAGCTCCCATGCTTGGCTGTACGGGTGCGACCGAGGACGAAGCGATGCGAAGCGTTTGCAGCCGGCCGAGCTGTGCCCTATTCCCCGGACAGTGCACTATCGTCGGGGGAATGCGCAGACCTACGTCCGTCGAGGTGATGCTGCTCTCGGCGATCGTGCTGTGGGCGCTGAACCTCACCGTCAGTCGCTACATCCTCACGCACGGATTCCAGCCGCTCGCATTCTCGACCGTCCGCTACGGCCTCGCGTCCCTCGTCTTCATCGTGATCGCGATTGGGATCGAACGGTCGTTACGCATCGCGCGCCGCGACTGCCTCCTCGTCGGGGGAGCGGCGCTCGTGCTCTTCGTCAACCAGATCGGGTTCGTCTACGCGCTCAAGACAACCTCGGCGTCGGTCATCGCGCTGATCCTTGCTGCGACGCCGATCTTCGCGGCGCTCATCGGTCTCGCCTTTGGCACAGAGGTGCTGCCACGACGGTTCTGGCTCGGAGCGGCCCTGTCGTTCGCAGGGGTCGGGCTCGTTGCTCTCGGAGCTACGGGCCAGCTTGGTGCGGACGCCGCTGGGATCCTCTACGGGATCCTGACGGCCTGCACGTGGGCGATTTACTCGATTCTGATCACTCCGTTGATGCAGCACTACTCGCCGGTTCGAATCAGCGCCATCGTGCTGCCGCTCTCGTGGATCGGGATCGCGCTGGCCGGCCTCCCGCAGACGCAATCGCAGGACTGGCAGCTCGGCTGGGAGGTCTGGGCGCTCCTCCTCTTCGCCACGCTCGGCCCGCTCGTCATCACGAACATCCTCTGGTTCAGGTCCCTCGACAGCATCGGCGCCTCGCGGGCCACGCTCGCGGCAAACCTGCAGCCGTTCCTCGCCGCCCTGTTCGCGGTCGTGCTGCTCGGCGAGACGATCGATGTCATCCAGGTGGCTGGCGGCCTCCTCATCGGGGTCGGGATTCTCGCCGCACGACGCCGCTCGCCAGTCTCCCCGGGCGAGTGATCCAGGCGCTCCGGGCCGACGAAGTACGCTGCGCGGATGACCCCGCAGCGTCGTGTCGCGCTCGTCTCCGTTGGTGCCGCTGTGGCGCTGATGGGAATCAAGCTCGCCACGGGCCTCGCGAGCGGCAGCCTCGGGCTCGTTTCCGAGGCGCTCCACTCCGGCACGGACCTCGTCGCGGCGCTGCTGACCTTCTTTGCAATCGGAGTCGCCGGCAGGCCCGCTGACCGCTCGCACCCGTACGGCCATGGGAAGGCTGAGCATCTTGCGGCGCTCGCCGAGGCGTTCGTGCTGATGCTCGTCAGCGTCGCCGTGGGCGTACTCGCGGTGGCCCGACTCGTGGGTTGGATCGAGATCGAGACGACGACCGCGTGGTGGGTCTTCGCTGCAGTCGGGGTCGTGATCGCAATCGACGTCTCTCGCACATCCGTCTCGCTCCGTGCAGCTCGGCGATACTCGAGCCCTGCCCTCACCTCGAACGCACTCCACTTCGGCAGCGACCTGATCGGAACGACCGCCGTCCTGGGTGGGCTCATCGCCGTTCGTGCCGGCTGGGAACAGGGCGACTCACTTGCCGCACTCTTCGTTGCGTTCCTCGTCGTCACCGCTGCGGCCCGGTTGATCAGCCGCAACGTCGATGTCCTGATGGACCGGGCGCCAGACGACGCGGTCCGCGCGGCGCGGGCGGCGATCGCTGCCATCGAGCCGCCCGTCGAGGTGCGGCGACTCAGGCTGCGCGAGGCGGCTGGGAGGACCTTCACTGACGTTGTGATCGGCGTCTCTCCGGGCGCGGCCGTCGGTCAGGGCCACGCCGTCGCCGACCGGGTCGAGGCGGCGGTGCAGGGCGCCTTGCCGGGCGGAGACGTCGTCGTGCACGTCGAGCCTGCTGGTGAGGAGGCGCTCCTCAGGGAGCGCGTACGCGAGGCAGCTATGTCGGTCGCGCGGGTACGCGAGATCCACAACCTCTCGGTGATCGAGCTTGCGGATGGTGTCGACGTGTCGCTCCACCTCAAGCTGCCCGGCGACCTTCCCCTCGATCAGGCGCACGCGATCGCCGAGGAGGTCGAGCGCGCCATCGTCGACGGTGTGCCCGAGGTGATCGAGGTGCAGAGCCATCTGGAGCCCCTACGGGAGCCTG
>JAYTJO010000280.1:0-2633 GCA_043730975.1 Thermoleophilia bacterium
TCGTCCGTCCCGCCAGGCCGCTCCCCGTCCGGGTGGGACACGGTTCTTCACTTCTCGGTGTGCCCCACCCGGACGGTGCGCTCCGTGTGGGGATGGGGCCCCACAGGCCACCGGCCTGCGCGGCCCCATCCCCCCACGTCCTGACGACCCGGACGAGCGCCCCGCGAACACGCCAGATGAGAGACCCGGGCTCGTGAGCAGGATCTCAGCTCGATTGCGGGAAACGATGCTCTACGTGGCCGCTCCGGGACCTCCTGATATGCCTCGCGGGACTGCAAACGCACGCCTGCGCCTCGGCGCCGGCCTGGCACTAACAGCGCTCGTCGTTGCCTGCTTCGCGGTCTTCGGTTTCTCGGCCGAAGCGGTGGTCAACGCACTGGGTTGTGCCGTTCTCGTCGCAATCTCCGTCACAGACCTCGAGCGCAGGATCGTGCCGAACCGGATCATTCTCCCGGCACTCGTCGTCGCCCTCGTCGTGCAGACGGTTCTCGATCCGTCAGTCGAGTGGATCGTGGCATCGCTCGCCGCCGGCACGTTCTACCTCGTCGCCGCACTCATCTACCCGGCGGGGCTCGGCATGGGCGACGTCAAGCTTGCCGCGTTCCTCGGCGCCTGGCTCGGCGCTCCGGTTGTCGTCGCTCTCTTCGCCGGCTCGCTGCTCACGCTCATTCCTGCTGCGGTGATCATTGCTACCCAGGGCAAGGGGGGACGCAAGGTCGGCATCCCGTTCGCGCCGTTTCTCGCCGCAGGTGGCGTGATCGCGCTGTTCTTTGGTGATGCGATCCTGGATGCGTGGCTTGGGTAGGATCGGAGTCGCGCTCGTTGTAGTGGCCCTTCTGGCCGGATGTGGTGGAGAGGACGGCCCCGACTCCGCGTCCGCTGTGCCCTGTGACGACGCGACCTTCCGTGCTCAGGACGAGGAGCTGTACGTCGTTCAGGCGACGATCGCAAACACGATCGGCGGCGGCGGTGATCCGGCGACCCTGCTCCTCGACCTGCGCCGCGGCCGGACTGCTCTTGCGGAATATCTCGAGGCGCACCCTCCTTGCGATGAGGCATTGAAGGAGGTCGCGGCCGCCGAGGATCAGGCGGTTGCAGCACTCGACGAGGCAACCGCAGCCCTTGATCAGGGCTCCGACGCCGCTGCCCCGCTCGCACGGGCCCTCGAGATGCTCGAATCGGCGCAGGAGGCACTTGCAAAATAGCCACTAACTCCCGTTTAGAGGCGTCCAGGGCATCAAGTTCGGACAGCAACGTGCCGATTCCCAGGGAATGGGCAGTACCGCCTCACCGCTTCCTGCGCGACCGTCGTTCGACCTCGCGCGGGTCGAATCCGTCTTTCGCCGGGCCGCGGCCGCGGCCACCGCAGCTCCGTCGGCTGCTGCAGCGATAGACGGTGCGCTCGCGGTCATCCACGATGAACTCGATGGAGCGGCGGCGGCGGCGTTTGTTCTCGAGCACGGGATGCTCTGGCCGGTCGCCGTCCGCGGCTACGCGATGATCCCGGATGGATTACCCCTCGACGAGGGTGTGATCGGCCGGGCCGTAAGGACATCTGCAACGCAGCTCCTCGTCGACGCAGGCTCCGACCCCGACTACATCGAGGTCATGAAGGGATCCGTCTCCGAGCTCGCCGTCCCGCTGTCGACCGCGACGGGGCCGATCGGGTTGATCGACATCGAGACCTCGGTCGCCTTGCCGCTCGGGAGTGATGTGGCGATCCGCCCACTGATTGACGCACTCACCGAGCCAGTGGAGGAGATGCGCACCACCCGCAGCGTCGACCTTTCCGCGCTTGCGCGCCTCTTTGTCTACATGAGCACGTTGCGTGACCCCCTCGCCATCGCCCAGGTGGCCGTGAGGACGTTGGGTCGGATCCTGCCAATCGAGTCGAGCCGACTGCTCATGCTCGAGGAGAGCCAGCGGTTTGCCGGCTCCGTGGAGTGGAGTGCTTCCGGCAGCCCGGAGCCGGTGTCGGAGGACTCGCTTCTCGCACTTCGCCGCCACATCGGCCAGTCGGCCGTCTTCGAGCTCCTCGACGTGGGCGATCTCGGCGTGCCCGAGCTCACGGACGTGCGCATCCGGTCCGTCGTTCTGATTCCCCTTCGTGCGAACGGAGAGGAGATCGGCCTGCTGGCCGGCACGAGCCGATTTACCACATCCTTCGACCGCAGCCAGGCCGAGATGGCTTCCCTCCTTGCTGCTCAAACGGCAGCCTCGCTCGATGCTGCGCTCGCGCTCGGGAGGGAACGCCAGAGTGCCCATACGGACACTCTGACGGGACTCTTGAATCGACGAGGGCTCGAGGACAGGCTCGAGCACGCGCTCGAGGAAGCACAGGAATCACGACGGCCCCTGAGTCTTGTCGTGCTCGACTGTGACGACTTCAAGGACGTGAATGATCGTGCCGGCCACGAGTACGGCGACGCGCTGCTCCGCGAGGTGGGCCTCGTGCTCCGCCTCGCGTGCCCCGAGGGCGGATCGGCCGCACGGCTCGGGGGCGACGAGTTCGTCGTCCTCCTTCCCGAGACTGACCCCGACGAGGCGGTGACAGAGACGATGAGGCTTCGTCGAGAGCTTGATGAGAGGCTCGCCGACGCCGGCTTCCCACTGCGGTTGAGCGCGGGGATCTC
>JAYTJO010000281.1:0-13632 GCA_043730975.1 Thermoleophilia bacterium
CCTCGGGCTGGAGAAGAATCTCTGGCCTGTACCGCTCGCCCTCGCGTTTGTAGAGTGCTTCCTGCCGCGAGGTCGCGGTTCGGCCCGGAAAAACGCTCATCACCCGGATGCCGTCTCCGTTCACCTCGTGTCGTAGTGTGTCCGTGATGGCGCGAAGCGCGTGCTGCGTAGCGGCGAACTGAGCAACTCCCGCGCGGGAACTCGAGACGATGCTCGAGTTGATGACAACCACTTGTCCCGAGCTTTTGCGAAGCAAAGGCAGCAGCCGCTGCGAGAGGCCGTAGACCGCCCGCACGTTGACACGGTACTGGCGATCGAGCTCCTCGACAGCAGTGTGCTCGATCGTGCCGTGACCGATCACTCCGGCGCAGTGTGCCAGGACATCGATTCCATCTGCCCCGACCCCGATCTCCCGCGCGAGGGCGTCCGTGCTCGCCTCATCGGTCAGATCGGTGGGTCGTATGCGAGCACGCGCTGAACCACATGCATTGGCCGTTCCTTCGAGCGCCCCACGGCTGCGACCGACCAGCCAAACCGTGGCGTCACGATCGGCAAGCTCACGCGCGAGCGCCCTCCCGATTCCACCCCCCGCGCCCGTCACGACGGCTACGGCGCCAGCCAGTCCACTCATCAAGGGTGCACGGTACATCACGCGGGTTGTCGCTCGCCGGCGTGAAGAACAAGCGTTGGTGGCTCGGGTTCTGTAGCGTTGCTGACAATGACCGTACGGACGACGACAACTGGAACAAAACGGTTGCCAAGCCTCGGCCAATGGGGGTAGTCACATGAACATCCACGTTGACAGCCAACTCGACGACGACGCCCGCCGCACAGCGCTCTTTGCAGGCGATCTCTTCGTCCTCTCGGCGTCTCCGGCGTCTTCGGCGCTCGCCGGCCTTGCCCGGGACTTGCTTGTCGACGCGTTCGCTCCTCACGACCCGCGAGAGGCGCAGTATCACGTTCCCGTGGATGAGTACGCGGCGATCCTTTCCGATCTCAAGCCGCGCTTCATCCATCATCCACTTTGCAAGGAACTCATCCCGGCCCTGGTGAGCGAGGCCGGGGGCGACCCTGGCCAGATATTCTACGACGTTCCCCGGCTGCGCTCCGCCACCGCGCAGGAGTATCTGACGACGGGTATCGCATACGCGTTCCACCCTCATCGCGACACCTGGTATTCAGCACCACTGGCGCAGCTGAACTGGTGGTTCCCCGTGTATCCAATCGAACCAGACAACGGCCTGGCGTTCCACCCTCAGTACTTCGAGGAGCCGCTACGGAACAGCTCGGCGGTATACAACTACTACCGCTGGAACGCCGTGAGTCGGTCGAGTGCGGCCGCCATGGTGGGCAAGGACACCCGTGAGCAACCGAAGCCGCTCGATCAGGTTCAGCTCGAGCATCAGGTTCGGATTGTCGCTCCTGTCGGTGGGCCGCTCGTGTTCTCGGCGGCTCATCTGCATTCCAGTGTCCCGAACACCTCTGCCATGACAAGGTTTAGCGTCGATTTTCGAACCGTGCATCTCGCCGATCTACTATCGCAAGCGGGCGCACCGAATATCGATTCGGCGTGCACGGGGACGACGCTCCGCGACTTCCGCTCGTGCGCGACCGGAGAGCAGCTTTCAGCAGACGTCATCGCCAACTACGACGACGGGTCGGCGCTCGAGTTCGCTGAGACTCTCGAGTACTCTCCCCCGGCCCGGTGAGCAAGCAGCCATACGTCTGGCACCTGTTCCGCGATCAAGGAGTGGAGTCGGGAATCGCTACACCGAGGCGAGGCGACACTCGTCGATCGGCAGGCAACAGCAGTTGAGGAACGGGGCATGACGCATTCGAACACCGTGAACACCGAAAGCGTTGCGGTCGTCACCGGGGCGGGACGCGGGGTCGGGCGGGCAACCGCGCTGGCACTCGCGGCTGCTCGGCACCCGGTCGGGCTGATCTCCCGAACGACCGCCGAGCTCGACGTGACCCGCGACGAAATAGTCAGTCGCGGAGGTACAGCGGTCGTGGCGGCGGCGGATGTCAGGGACGCAGCCGCCCTTGACGCTGCCTTCGGCGAGATCGAAACCGCATTTGGTGCCGTCGGGCTCCTCGTCACGATGGCAGGCACGGCTCAGGCGATCGGGCCCTCCTGGAAGGTCGACGACATCGCATGGTGGACCGACGTCGAGACGAACCTCCGTGGGACATTCCTTGCGTGCCGTCGTGCCCTTCCCGCGATGATCGAGGCCGGCGACGGGCGAATCGTGACGGTGAGCACATACGCCCTCGATCGCCCGACACCGTACCTTTCGGGCTACGTGGCGGCGAAGGCCGGAGTGGCGTCCTTTGCCGCATCACTCAGCGCCGAGGTCGGACCGCATGGTGTGAAAGTCTTCCTGATGACGCCCGGCACGGTCCGCACCGACATGTTTGAACACCTCGCAACGTCCGCGGAAGGGCGCCGCTGGCTGCCGGAACTCGCGACGCGAGGGGAGACCCTCGCCCCGGAAGACGGTGCACGGCTCGTCGTGCGCCTTGCGTCCGGCGAGGCAGACGCTCTCGCGGGCCGGTTTGTGCACGCACTCGACGACCTCGACAATCTCCTCACCCGAACGGACGAGATCAAGGCCGAGGATGCCTACGTGTTGCGTCTTCGGCGGCTCTAGTGCCTCTTCTTCTAGGATTGTATCGGTTGGTTACGTGGAAGATAGAGCCATCCGGTCGAAGGCGTCGCGACTGCGCGCTGCTAGGCGAAGTAATCGGGCCAGGAGCGATCACGTTCACTCATGATGCGTTCAGGTGCGCTCGGCCACTCGATCCCGAATGCGGGATCGTCCCACCGGACGCCGGAGGAGGCCGCCGATGCGTACGGGTGTGAGATGAAATAGATCGCCTCGGTGCCGTCGACGAGGGTTTGGAAACCGTGAGCGCAGCCCTCGGGGATGAAGAACCCGTTCCCGTGCTCTGCGTCGAGCGTGACCCCGTGCCACTGAAGATAGGTCGGTGACTCCGTCCGCAGGTCGAGAGCCACGTCGAAGAGCGCACCTCTAATGCAGCGGACGAGCTTGGCCTCCGCGTGCGGCGACTGCTGAAAGTGCATTCCCCGCAGCGTCCCAGCGTGTCGGTTGAACGAAACTGAGCTTTGTGCAAGCGAGGCGGTGAGGCCGAGCGCGGCGAGTTCGTCAGCGCACCAGACGCGCGCGAAGAAGCCACGCTCGTCCGTGTACCTCTCCGTCTCAACGACGTATGCTCCCGCGATTCCCGTGTCTGAAAAGACCATCTGAGCCTCTCAACCGCCGACCTGCACCCTGCACATCGGCACTCGCGACCACGCTGTTCCGCCGCAAAACCAGGTCTCACAACGCCCGAGCCACCAGAGCGCCGTCGTGGATAAGGCAGACCTCACACCGATGCCTCAGTTCGTGGCCCAGCGTAGATCGGCGTCGAGACGCTCCGCTTCGAGCAGGTGTCTCAGTCGTAGGAGCCTGACGTAGTCGTCGCCGTTGAACTGTTCCTTTGTCAGTCCGAATGACCGATATGCCTCGACCAACTCGATTGCCCCACGACGAGCGTCCCAAGCGAACGAGAACGCAGGAAAGGTGCGCTCGAGCTTGGAGAAATCGACGCGGTACGACCGCGGATCCGCGGTCGCCTCGTCCGCGATATCGGTCTCACACCCCGTCACGTCAGCGAGCACTTCGGCGACATCACGAATCGTGTAGTTCTGGGCCGCCGACCCAACGTTGAAAGCTTCGCCACGGATCATCTGCTCCGGTGCCGCGAGGAGTTCCGCTGCTACCGCAGCAAGATCGCGAACGTGAATCAGCGGGCGCCACGACGATCCGTCACTCAGGAGACGGATTCGCTGCGTCGTGTGCGCCCAGCCTGCAAGATTGTTGAGGACGATGTCGAGACGGAGGCGCGGCGACGAACCATAGACGGTCGCGTTGCGCATGGAAACGACGCAAAAATCAGCCGAGTTGAGATCTTGCAGACCTGCTTCCGCCCGTACCTTCGACTCGGCGTACGGTGTGAGAGGTCGAAGCGGTGCCGACTCGTCGAGGAGGACGTCCGTCCCCGACGCCCCGTACATCGAGCACGACGACGCGAACAGGAAGCGGCGAACTCCGGCGTCACGGGCTGCACGAGCGACCGACAGCGTTCCGTTGAGGTTGATGTCGTACGTCAGCTCGGGTGCAAAATCGCCTAGGGGGTCGTTTGAGAGCGCCGCGAGATGCACGATTGCGTCGAAGCCGACGAGATGTTCGGGTGTGACGTCACGGACGTCGCAGACCACCGACGCCACGGACCCCACCTCCGGCCCGAAGTCGCATCCCTTGTAATAGAACGTGTCAAGCCCGGTGACGTCATGGCCGGCATCCTGAAGCAGCGGTGCCAGGACCGAGCCGATGTAGCCGTGGTGACCTGTTACGAGAACCTTCATGCGCACGCCCTTTCGTCGCTGACCCTCAACGCCAGCATCATGGCTGAAACACCGCCCGACGACATGTAAATGCCTCGGCATATCGCTCCGGGGCAACCGCCTCCATCCCGCGAAGCCTCATCAGCCCAAGGAAGGTCTCGTCATCGAACCAATGCTTGCCGGCTTGACTCACATGATGCTCGTGGAGCAGAGCGACCTTCTCCAAGGCGATCGACGACGTCAAGGGGACATACAGATTCGGCCGACCGATGTCCCCGTCGACCTTCGGAATCTCGTACTCGAGAATGAGGTTGTCGCGAAAGGTCTCGCGAGTCAGATCGGATGCGAGGCGATGATCCTGGTGCAGGTCGTCGCGTGCGTGCGTGAACACGATCTGTGGTTCGATCGTCGTCTTGAGTGCCTCGAACACCTCCTTCACCGCCCCGCCGAGATGGGGCAGGAAGCCGTCACGGAAGGCATGAACCTCGACCGAGGCCGATCCGGCAGATGCGAGGAACGCGTTCGCACTCGAACGCACCTCCTCCGAGCGCGCTCCCTCGGCAGAAAGGACGACCCATCTCACGTCCAAGCCGGGCACGCGCCGCGAGAGCGTCAAGATGGTGCCACCACAACCGATCTCGATGTCGTCGGAGTGACAGCCGATGACGAGCACGGATCGGAGCGGCTCGGGGCCGCCGTTGCACGAAAGCGAGAACACTATGCGACGAAAGGTTCCATGGAGGAGACCTCATTTGGACGAAGCTGCCACGGGGGTTCGCCCGACTCCTGAAGTGCCTCGAGACGCTGACGGTCCTTGATCGTGTCCATCGGTCCGAAGAATCCATCATAGAGGAACGCACCGATCCTGCCCTCGGGAATCAGCCGCGCAAATGTTTCCTCGACGAACTCGTCGCCGGGAAGGATGTGCTCCAGGATCTCCCGCCGGAGCACAAAGAATCCGCCGTTGATCCGAATGTCGGACTTACTCATATCCTGCATGCTGGTGACCGTTCCGTCGGCGGACGACCTGACGATGTGGGCATTGTATGGCGTGTGAACAGAGAGGAATATCGCGAGTTTGTCGCTTCGAACGAGGGAGGAGATCATTTCGGGTATGACCACGTCGGTGAGTCCGTCGCCGTACGTCGCGAGGAAGAACTCCTCGTCGCCAAGGTAGGGCTCGACCGCTTTCAAGCGCTCGCCGATCGTAGCGTGCATCCCCGTATCGACGAACGTGATTCGCCAGTCGTCGAAGTCGTGCCTGAGCAAATCGACCCGGTCGCCTGTCGCGCGCCTGTCGAGGACGAAATCGCTGGTCATGGCCTCGTTGTGAGAGAGAAAGTACTCCTTGATAACTTCGCCCTTGTACCCGAGACAGAGGATGAACTCCTTGTGTCCCCAGGCTGAGTAGTAGCGCATGATGTGCCGGAGGATCGGTCGGTTCCCGATCCGGATCATCGGCTTCGGGAGCAGCAGCGTCTCCTCGCCCATGCGAACCCCGAGCCCGCCGCAGAAGATGACGACCTTCAACCCACGGCTCCGGTCGCCGATCGAGCCGCCCCACCCATTCGCTGATTCCCCCATCTTGAACTCTCCTCCCATACAGTAAGCAATGAATGGGGGGCGGAGTCAACCCCTAGGAATTGCGCCTGGCTCGAAAACAGTCGCGTGCGGGATCGGGATCGCGAGCTTCGCTCCCCACTCTGCCGTGTAGGCAAGCTGGTCGCTGATCTCTCTGGCGAGATTCCACGGAAGGATGAGGATGACGTCGGGTCTCGTCTCGGCGATCCTCTCGGGAGGGTGAATCGGGATGTGGGTGCCGGGCGTGAAGCGCCCCTGTTTGTACGGGTTCCGGTCGACGGTGTAATCGAGGAAGTCCGTGCGGATACCGCAATAGTTCAGCAGCGTGTTGCCCTTCCCGGGCGCCCCGTAGCCGATGACATTCCTTCCCTCTCGTCGCAGACTGACGAGTAGGTCGAGAAGCGCTCGCTTGGACTCGTGGACTCCCTCGCCGAAACGAGCATAGGTCTCAGCGGAGCGAAGTCCCTCGCGCTCCTCCCGCTCGAGCAACTCGGCGACCGCGGGGGGCGCATCCGGCGACTGATCCGCATGCTCGAAGAAGACCCTCAACGAGCCTCCATGGCTTCGCAACTCCTCGACGTCGACCGTCGCCAGGCCGTGGGCGCCGAAGATCTCTTTGATCGTGAACAGCGAGAAGTACGAGAAATGCTCGTGATAGATCGTGTCGTATTCGAGGTGGTCGAGCAGTCGTGCGAGGTGTGGGAACTCGAACGTCGCAGCCCCACCGGGTGCGAGTAGCGTCTTGACGCCCGCCACGAAGTCGTTGATGTCCGGCACCTGGGCGAGGACGTTGTTGCCGAGGATGAGATCAGCGCGTTTGCCTTCGGCGACGAGTTGCTCGGCCAGCCGTTGCCCAAAGAACTCCACGAGCGTCGGTACGCCGCGATCGATCGCCGCCTGGGCGACGTTCCGCGCGGGATCGATGCCAAGAACCGGAATCCCTGTCGCGACGAAATGCTGCAGCAGGTAGCCGTCGTTCGAGGCCAGCTCCACGACGAGGCTCTCCGGACCTAGCCGGCGGCGCTCCGTGATCATGCCGACGTAGTCCCGGGAATGCTGAACCCACGAGTCGGAATAGGCCGAGAAGTACGCGTACTCCGCGAAGAGCCCCTCCGGAGCGACGAACTCCGGGATCTGAACGAGCCAGCAGCGCTCGCAGGCACGGACGTGCAACGGGTAGAACGCCTCGGCCTGCTCCAGTTGCTCGACCGAGAGAACGGTCTGGCAGAGCGGCGATTTGCCCAGGTCGACGACCGTAAGCCGAAGCGGGTCGCCACAGAAGCGACAGGTCGTGCCGCCCGGCACTTCAGTCATCGGCACGCTCGCATTTCAGTCGTAACCGTACAGGTATGTGAGCCGTCTGCGCCGACAGTGGCCTGATGCGCCAGCCTGACTATGCTGAGCTGAGATGACTCGGTCAACCAAGATCGTAGCCGTCGGCGTGGTGGGGTTGATTCTACTCGGTGGCGCCTCTGCAGGAGCCTGTAAGTTCGCGCTCGCCTGCGGGCTCAACCGCTTCGGGATCGGGACGACTGGTCCGGTCGATGCGCCGCCGATCGAGGGAGGACGAGCGACACTCCCTGACGGCTGGGCCGACCGGAACGTTGTCAAAGGCCTCGTGCTCCCGACGGATTTCGCCTTTCTGCCCGACGGAAGTGTGATGGTCACCGAGAAGGACGGACTCGTCAAGATCGCCTCCCTCGACGGGGGCTTGCCGGCACCGATCCTCGATCTGCGCAGGCGCGTCTCGACGTCCGACATCCGGGGCCTTCTGACCGTGACGACCGACCCCGGCTTCCCGCGCGAGCCGTACGTGTACCTGCTCTACACGGGCGCAGCGCGTGACGACGGAGCAGCGCCGACGACAACATACGTCAGTCGTTTCACGTGGGACGGGGAAAGGCTGCAACCGGGGAGCGAGCGAAAGCTGCTTCGCATCCCCCAGCAGGAGGCCCATGCGGGCGGGCAGATCGTCTTCCTGTCCGACGGGACGATGCTCGTGAGCACCGGCGACGCGGCCGCGAGCGACGGGAAGGAACTCGAGTCTCTCCACGCACAGGACGTGAACGCCCTCCCGGGCAAGATCCTTCGAGTGACACCCGATGGCCTCGGGGTCGACTCCAACCCGTTCTGGAACGGAGATGCCGAGGCGAACCGCTCCAAGGTCTGGGCCTACGGATTCCGAAACCCGTTCCGCCTCACACTGAGGCCCGGCTCGCAGGTTCCGGTCGTGGGTGAGGTCGGGTTCGTGCACGAGGACGAGGTCGACGTCGTTCGCAAAGGAGCGAACTATGGGTGGCCGTGCTTCGAGGGGAAGGAGCGCGGCCCGGGGGCCTTCCCGGAGTCGTCGACCTGCAAGACCCTCTATGCGAAAGGGCCGGCTGCAACCGCGAGCCCCATCGTCATGAACGACCGGGACGACGGCGCAAGCATCACCGGCGGGGCCTTCTACGACGGGGTGGCCTACCCACAGAAGTACCGTCGCGCCTACTTCTACGCCGACTTCTCGTACGGATGGCTGCGCTATCTGAAGATCGATGACGAGGGGGATCTCGCCGAAGGACCGATTGACTTCGGCACGGGCTTGCCAGGTCCTGTGGCGCTTCACACAGGGCCGGACGGGAGGCTGTACTACCTCTCGCTGACGACCGGGGAGCTCCGGCGGATCGATGAGAGCCGGGGCTAGACACCCAGCGGCTCGTAGGCTATGGTGCGGCAAGGGGCTGAGCCCGCTTGACGCGGGCCAGCGAAGCGAGGGAAAAGGGGGAACACGTGCGGAAACTGATTCCTGCAACAGTTCTCGCGGTGCTCGTGGCGGCTGTCGTGACAGCCATCGCGATCGCGGGAGAGACCGGTCCTATTGCGGCGGGCTCAACGGCAAATGCTCTGACCTTTGTGTCTGGGAACCCGACGTGCCCGAGCGACGCAACGGGTGGCGGATTCAAGGTCGAGCCGGTTGCGAACGGCATGTACGACATCGACGGGAATCTCACGACCGACGCGAGCAAGGGCGTCATCGTGATCTCGAACTTCGACGGCAAGAAGCTCGACTGGGCGTTCACGGCCTATGGACGGGCGACGTACGAGATCGCGTACGTGATCGTCAAGGGCGGCCCCAATGCAAACCTGTACGCGTACTGGGACCTGCTCGACAACTCGGACGTCGGCCTGCATACGCCGCTCAACCCGAACGGCAACACGCAGGGTGGCACGAAGGTCTACGGGTTCAGCCACGTCGACTTCTGTTTCGACCCGAAGGACTAGGACGAAGACACGTCACCAGGCTGATGCACGAGTCGCCGAGCGCCCCTCCAGGGGCGCTCGGCGCGTGCAAGGATGAGGTTGGCTACGGAGCGACCAGGTAGAGGGATGCAGCGGCGCACACTGATCGTCTCGATGGGGCTCGCGATCCCGGCGCTCGTGCTTGTCGGCGCGGCCGCGTACGAGTACTGGCCGCGGGAGGCCCCACCGCCACTGGCAGCGCCCCGGCAGCCCGCGCTCCCCGACCTGACGATGCCGCCGCTCACCGACGTGCTCGCGGGGAGACAGGAGACCGGCGCGGTCGTCCTGTTCTTCACCGCCGCGATCGGGAACGTCGGCGACGGTCCTTTCCTCATCCACGCCGTGCGGGGGGACGAGCGTGCCGCGTGGCGGGTGGACCAACGCTTCCGCGAAGCCGACGGAAGCCTCAGCGGACTGACGACCCCGACCGGCATGGAATGGGGCGGCCACGGTCACGACCACTGGCACGTCAAGCTAGGGGCGAGCTACCGGCTTGTCCGAGTCGGTGGCGACGCCTCGAACGAGCGGCGCTACAAGAAGCAGGGATACTGCTTCTTCGACCAGCAGCCGCTCGACCTGTCGCTCCCCGGGGCATCGAGGGTCTCGCGATTCCCGAAGACCGGGTGCGACGGCCTCAGCCGTCTCTCGCTCGACATGGGGCTGTCGAGCGGGTGGAACGATCCGTACCAGTGGACGCTGCCCGACCAGGCGCTCCCGATCGTCGGCCTCCGCGATGGAATCTATCGGCTGACGGCAGTGGCCGACCCTGATGGGTGGTTCCGTGAATCAAACGAGAAGAACAACACCACGTGGGTCGAGCTGCGGCTCACGACGAGCGTGGATCCGCCGCGCGTTAAGGTGCTGCGCTCCGCGTCCGCGGGTTAGCGGCTAACCCGCCCGAGCAACACACACCCGTTGTGCCCACCCAGCCCCATCGCGTTCGAGAGCGCGACGTCCAGGTCGACCTTGCGCGACTCGTTCGGGACGTAGTCGAGGTCGAGCTCCGGATCGGGGTTCCGGTAGTTGATCGTCGGCGGCAGCTCCTGGTGGTAGAGCGCGCGGGCGCACATCATCGCCTCTACAGCCCCGGCGGCTCCGAAGCAGTGGCCCGTCACCGATTTAGTGGACGAGACGGCGAGCTCGTAGGCGTGCTTGCCGAAGGCCTGGCGGAGCGCCCGGGTTTCCGCCAGATCGCCAAGTGGTGTCGACGTCCCATGGGCGTTGACGTACCCCACGCGCTCGGGTGCGATACCCGACGACTCGAGCGCCGCCGTGATCATCGCCGCGACGCCGGTCGCCTCCGGTTCCGGCTGGGCCAGGTGATGGGCGTCGTTCGACGCGCCATAGCCGAGCACCTCGGCGTAGATCGTCGCGCCGCGCGCCTTCGCCGCCTCGTACTCCTCGAGCACGAGGATGCACGCGCCCTCCCCCATCACGAAGCCGGCGCGGGTCGCATCGAAAGGCCGCATCGCGAGCGTCGGGTCGACCTCCTCGGCGACGAGGCCCCGCATGGCGCAGAAGCCGGCCAGGATGAGTGGCGTCACCGCCGCCTCGGTTCCTCCTGCGAGCACGATGTCGGCCTGCCCGCGCACGATCGTCGCGGTTCCTTCACCGATCGCGGTAGAACCTGTCGCGCACGCTGATACCGGCGCCCAGTTCGGGCCTGAGAGCCCCAGTTGGATTGCGATCTGCCCGCTCGCCGTGTCGACGAGCGCAGACGGAATGAAGAACGGCGAGACGCGATCCGCGCCCCGCTCCATGAACACCCGCTGCTGCTCCGCGATTGTTGCGATGCCACCGATCGCCGAGCCAACGAGGATCCCGACCCGCTTCGGGTCGTACTCTTCGATGCCTGCACTCGTCCACGCCTCGACGGCGGCAGCGACGGCCATGAGGACGTTGCGATCCATCCTCCGTGCTTCCTTCGCCGGAATCAGATCTGACGGATCGAAGCCCTTGACCTCGCCGGCGATCCGCACCGGGAACTCGCTCGCGTCGAACGCCTCGATGAACCCGATCCCGCTCCGACCTGCGAGGGCGGCCTCCCAGGTAGAGGGTGCATCGAGGCCGATCGGTGTGACGGCCCCAAAGCCGGTGATCACGACGCGTCGCATGGAGGGAAGAGCGTAGTAGTTTGCGGAGATGGCAGGTGCACCTGAACGTCCGGCGGAGCTCGATCCGATCGTCCCGTTCCCGCCGATGGAGGCCGAGCTCGTGCGGGAGCTGCCGCTCGGGGAGGGGTGGGCGTACGAGCCGAAGTGGGATGGCTTCCGCGGCGTGCTCGAGAACGCCGGGGGCGAGCTGCGGCTCTGGTCGAGGAACGGGCGGCCCCTGCTGCGGTACTTCCCGGAGCTGCAACCGCTCGGTGACCTCCTTCCGCCGCGGTCGGCGCTCGATGGGGAGATCGTGATCGATATCGAAGGAGCGATCGACTTCGACGCGATGCAGACGCGGCTTCATCCGGCTGAGAGCCGGATCCGCAAGCTCTCAGGTGAGATTCCTGCCCGGTTCATCGCCTTCGACATGCTCGTCTGGGACGGTATGCCGGTGTGGGAGAAGCCGTTCGCCGAGAGGCGCGCTGCGCTCGAGCGAGACGTCGCGGCGTTCACGCTCTCGCCGTCGGTGACCGATCCCGAGACCGCGACTGCATGGCTCGACGAGCTCGAAGCACTCGGCCTCGACGGCGTTGTTGCGAAGCGCCAGGAGCGGTCGGTGGAGCCCGGAGCGCGCGGCGCGGTCGTCAAGGTGAAGCCCGAGCGCACGGCTGACTGCGTCGTCGTCGGGGTGCGCTGGAAATCGAAGCCCGATGTGATTGCGACCTTGCTGCTCGGCCTCTACGACGACAACGGTGAGACGATCTACGTCGGCTCGGCGGCGGTTGCCGCGAGCCGCCATGCCGCCATCGCAGAACAGGTGCTCCCGCTGCTCGACGACACCTCCAGCCGGCGCTTCTCGGAGCCGAACCGCTGGGGTGGGAGCGGCCTCGAGGAGCAGCCGTTGCGGCCGGAGCTCGTAGCGGAGGTTCGCTACGACAAGGTGCAGGGTCACCGGTTCCGCCACGGCACGAAGCTGCTGCGGTTCCGGCCCGACAAGAATCCGGCGGCGTGCACGTGGGCTGAGCTGCGGCCGCCGCGGGAGCCGGGGGGGCTCACGGTCGCGGGGCTGCTCGAGGGGTAACCCCGGTCGCCGCCCGAAGGCGGCCACCTCACGCCGGTCGCCGCCTGAAGGCGGCCACCAGGACCAACCGCAACTCGGGTCGCCGTCCTGGGCCGGTGCCTGGCTTCAGCCAGGTACCCAGGGTTCCAACCGGGCCTCCGCTATCCGTCCTTCCGCTTCCGCGACGGCTGCACCCGCGGCGGCTCGCCCGGCATCTTCGGGAAGTTCGGCGGGTACGGTGCCTCCCCCACACCCGCTGCCTCGTCCCGCTCGACCCACTCGAGCAGCACGCGGAGATCGCAAACCGTGTCGTCAATCGCAGCCTGCACGTCGCCGAGCGCAGCGAACCGAGGCGGCATCGTGACAAGGGTGAAGTCCTCGGTCTCGACCTCGGGTAGCTCGTCCCACGTGACAGGAGCGGAGACTGCCGCGTCGGGTCGAGCGCGCACCGAGTAGGCCGAGGCGATCGTACGGTCGCGCGCATTCTGGTTGTAGTCGATGAAGACCTTCTCTCCCCGCTCCTCCTTCCACCACGCGGTCGTGACGAGGTCGGGCGCCCGCCGCTCGATCTCGCGCGCGAACGCGAGCGCGCAACGGCGCACGACCGGGAAGTCCCACAGCGGCTCGATCCGGCACACGACGTGAATGCCACGATTGCCGGAGGTCTTCGGCCAGCCCGTGTAGCCGATCTCGGCGAGTACCTCCTGGACGAGGGCGGCAACCTTCTTCGCGTCGCCGAAGTCCGTTCCGGGCTGCGGGTCGATGTCGATGCGCAGCTCGTCGGGATGCTCGGTGTCGGCCCGCCGGGACGGCCACGGGTGGAAGTCGATCACGGCGAGGTTCGCCGCCCAGATGACCTGCGCCAGCTCGGTCACGCAGAGCTCGTCGGCATGGCGTCCCGACGGGAAAGTGACGCGCGCCGCTTCGACCCACTCGGGTCGCTTCTCGGGCACGCGCTTCTGGTAGATCTGCTCGCCGTCGATCCCGTCCGGGAAACGACGCAGTTGGGTCGGGCGCTCGCAGAGAGCGCGCACGATTCCCTCTCCCACGGCGAGGTAGTAGCCGACGTGATCCCGCTTCGTGTACCCGGCCGCCGGGAACAACACCTTGTCGGGGTTCGTCACCTTCACCGTGCGCTCCCCGACCTCGATCTCGATGAACGGCGATGCCATGGCCTAACCGTATCCCGCGCGCGGTCGTCT
>JAYTJO010000282.1:0-7446 GCA_043730975.1 Thermoleophilia bacterium
GGGGCTCGGGGCCAGCCCCGCTGAGCACGCGCAGTCGCCGCCGGTCGAGCTCGAGCGTGCCGTCCTCGCATTCGGCCCGGACGTAGTCGTTGTCCCAGCCGTTGAGGGTCGAGGCACTGACGAGGGATCCTTCGTAGAAGGCACGGACACCGTTCTCCATCTCGATCGAGACCAGCGCTGTGGTGTCGCCACCGTATTCCCCCCAGGCCGGATTCCACGTGCGGGCATAGACCGACTGGGCGTTGGAGTCGGCGAGCGCCCGGATGATGTCGAGATGATGCACGGACCCTTCGATCAGGAGCGGATCGGCCATCCTGTGGCGGAAGGCGGCTCCCCAGTCACCGAACTTCGGGCACCGGTCGGTGAAACGGTGGACGAGGTAGCTCAACCGGCCGTAGTCCCCGCCGTGGATCGCCGCTTGGAGGGACTGCTTGTCCTGATCGAAGCGGTGGTTCATCGTCACCGCCATCTTCCTGCCTGTCTGCTCGACCTTCGCTGCGACGCGGCAACACGCATCCATTGTGTCTGCGATCGGCTTCTCCGAGAGAACGTCGCAGCCGTGGTCGAGCGCGACGCCGATCACCTCCTCGTGTACGGCGGGTGGAACGACGACAGCCACGACGTCGGCGTCTACCTCACTGAAGGCGGTCGCGAGCGACGGGTAACACCGCTCGGGTGGGATCCCGAGGTGGGTCGTCGCGTGCACGAAGTGCTCGGGCACGACGTCTACCGCCGCAACCACTTCGGCCTTGCCGACGCGCACTACATGCGGCCACACGCTACGGCACCAGTACTTGCCCATCCCGCCGGTGCCGACGTGGATGATTCGCAGCGGGCGTCGGGCTTCTCGGCTGGACTCAGGCACGCGATGGAAAGTCAGCGGGCAGGGGCGGTGAGATGACCGGATGTCGCGCCGCCTCGTAGCTGTTCTCGTGGAGGTGGCCCGTTCGTCCGCCGCGAGGGTCGCGTCCTCAAACCAAACAAACTCGAGGTCTTCGTACACCTCGAGGGTGTCGTGCTCATCCCCGGCCTTTGTGCACAGGATGTCGCCACGCTGCAGGTAGTACTCCACCCCCTCACTCACGACCTTTGCCTTGCCCGCGAAGATGAACCAGTATTCGTTGCAGTCATGAAAGTGGCGGTCGAAGTGCCCGCCAACGCGAATCTTCGCGAGACCTGCGCTCGTTGCATCCGACCAGGCAGGCCGTGTGTGCTCGTTGAGATAGTCGGCCTGTCCTCGGGGACCGTCGTCTTCGGCGCCTCTGCTGATCGGCACGGATCGCTCCTTCGCTGCGGGTCGAAACCCAGCTTCGTAGTCACTGGTCACGTTTCCCGGACGTAGTATACTCGCGGCCCGTAGAGATTTTCTTCAAGGTTCCGTATTCCTAATCTCCCGACACCTCCACTCGTTCCATCCGCCGACGAGCTCATCGCTCGCCGCCGCAGGCTTTGCGACCTGATCCGAACCGCGGCGCCCGACGCCCACGTAGCGTCCGCGACTGCCTGTTGGGCGCCGGAGGACGCGGAACCGTTCGGCCCCGCCCTCGTCCTCGTGCGTGGCGCGCCGCCGTCGACGTCAACGTTCCGCCAGTTCAACGAGCTCTACTACCTCACCGGACTCGAGGTCCCGAACGCGTACGTCGAGATCGATACACGCGACGGCCGCACGACGGTGTACCTGCCGCACCGCAACGTCGCGGGGGAGGAGAGCGGCGGATCGCGGCTTTCGGCAGAGGATGTCGACGGCGTGCGGGCCTTGACAGGAGCCGACGCGGTGCGACCTCTCGAGGATCTCCCCTCCACCTTTGGCCGACGGATCAAGCGCCGCGTCGGCCCCGTCGTGTTCACGCCGTTCGCTCCGGCGGAGGGGCGTCGCGGCGCGCGAGACGGCGACCTCGAAGCGGTGGCCGAGGCCCTCGTCGACCCCTGGGCAACGCCCGGTTCGCGGGAGGCGGCCTTCGCCGACGCGCTTCGCGCGCAGTTCCCAAGCCTCGAGATCCGCGACGCGAGCCCGTTCCTCGACCAGTTGCGAACCGTCAAGAGCCCGTTCGAGCTCGCTCTCATGCGTGAGGCGGGGCGCCTCTCGGGCCTCGCTGTCGTCGAGGCGATGCGGTCGACAGCGCCCGGCGTGATGGAGTACGAGTTGGGTGCCCTCGCCGAATTCGTCTTCCTGCGAGGAGGAGCCTTCGGCAGTGCCTATGAGCCGATCGTGGCGTGTGGCGAGAACATCTGGTACGGCCACTACGGCGCGAAGACGGCGGAGCTCCAGGCGGGCCAGCTTGTGCTCATGGATGCCGCACCCGACTACCGTTACTACGCGAGCGACATCGGCCGCATGTGGCCCGTGACGGGTGAGTGGGAGCCGTGGCAGCTCGAGCTGTACGGCTTCATCGCCCGCTACCACGTTGAGCTCCTAGCGCGGATCCGCCCCGGAGTCACCAACGTCGAGGTTCTCGAGGGTGCCGCTGGAGTGATGCGGGAAGTGATCGACGCGACCATCTTCTCGAAACCGATCTACGAGAAAGCTGCGCGCGAGAGCCTCGACTTCCCGTACCACCTCTCTCACCCGGTCGGGATGTCCGTGCACGATGTTGGCGAGTACCGGGGTGCGCCGTTTCTGCCCGGGCAGGTGCTCACGGTCGACCCGATGCTCTGGGTTCCCGACGAACACGTCTACATCCGGGTCGAGGACACAGTGGCGGTCACCGACGACGGTATCGAGAACTTCACGGGATTTGTGCCGTTCGAACCCGGCGAGATCACGGCAGTCATCAGCGAGCCCGGGCTACTCCAGACCTTGACGCCCCGATGAGCGAAAGCGGTGCCCCGCGACTCTGGTACGAGAGGCCGGCCCCCCGCTGGCTGGCATCGCTCCCGGTCGGCAACGGGCGCCTCGGCGCGACGGTCTTCGGGCGCGTGTACAAAGAGACCCTCATCTTCAACGAGGACTCCGTGTGGACACGGTGGCCCGACGATCGACACAACCCTGACTCGCTGAAGAAGCTTCCCGAGGTGCGCCGGCTGCTTCTCAACGGCCAGATCGAGGAAGCTCACACCCTGGCCGAGCTCTCGATGTTTGGGATGCCGCACCGTCAGGCGAGTTACCAGGTGCTCGGCGACATGACCCTGCTCTTCGGCGGGCATCACGAAGAGCTCGTGAGCGGCTACCGCCGCTCCCTCGACCTCGACGAGGGGATTGCCTCAGTCGACTACGAGCTCGACGGTGTTACCTTCAGACGCGAGGTCTTCGCGAGCGTTCCCGACGACGTCGTCGTCCTTCGTTTCGCCGCCAACGTGCCGGGCGCGATCGAAGTCGGCTCGCACTACTACCGGCGCTACGACGCGTTCGAGCGCCTCGAAGGGACAGACCATGTCGTCGGTGCCGCGATCGGCGCTCGCGGCACACGATTGCATACGCGGGCCCGAGTGCTCGCAGAAGGCGGCGTCACCGAGCTGATCGGGGATCACATCTCCGTGCGGGGAGCCGACGCCGTCACGATCATCGTTGGTGCGGCCACCAACTTCCGCAGCGAGGATCCCGAGAAGACGTGCGTCGGTGTCCTCGATGCCGCCTCGGCCCTGGAGTACGACGCGCTTCGTGCCCGGCATATCGAAAGTCACCGCCCGCCGATGCGTCGTGTGCGGCTGAGGCTTTCCGAACAGCCGGATCTCGCTCTCGAGGCGCTGCCGACCGACGTTCGTCTCGAGCGCGTCAAGGCAGGCGCACTCGATCCAGGGCTGATCGAGCTTCACTTCCAGTTCGGCCGCTACCTCCTGCTCGGGTCGAGCCGACCGGGCACCTTGGCAGCCAACCTGCAGGGGATCTGGAACGACAGCTACCAGCCGGCGTGGGACAGCAAGTTCACGATCAACATCAACACCGAGATGAACTACTGGCCCGCCGAGGTCGCGAACCTGTCCGAGTGCCACGAACCGCTCTTCGACCTGATCGACCGGCTGCGCGTGACCGGCGCTGAGACGGCCGAGCGGCACTACGGCTGTCGCGGCTTCGTCGCACATCACAACGCCGACCTCTGGGGCGACGCGGCGACTCTCGACAACGTGTTCTGCGGGCTCTGGCCGGCGGGTGCAGCTTGGCTCGCGCACCACCTATGGGAGCACTACGCGTTCACTCTCGACGAAGCCTTCCTCCGCGAACGTGCCTATCCGGGTATGAGCGAGGCGGCGCGCTTCGTGCTCGACTTCCTCGTCGAGGATCCGGCGACCGACGAGCTCGTCTTCGGCCCGTCGCTGTCGCCCGAGAATCAGTACCTCGACCAGAACGGCATCCGTTCGGGCCTCTGCATGAGCCCGGCGGGAGATACACAGATCATCAGCGGGCTCTTCGATCGCTGCCTTCTCGCAGCAGATCTCCTCGGCGTCGACGACAGGTTCTGCGACGAGCTGAGAGCGGCGCTGCCGCGACTGCCCGCAATGCGCGTCGGCAGCCAAGGTCAGCTGCAGGAGTGGCGCGAGGACCATGAGGAGTGGGAGCCAGGGCACCGCCACGTAGCACATCTCTTCGCCGTCTATCCCGACGCCCAGATCTCGCCGAGGACGACGCCCGAGCTCGCAGCAGCTGCCCGCCGGTCGCTCGAGTTGAGGATCTCGGGCGCCTCGGAGCGGTCCATCGGTGGCTGGAGCGTCGCCTGGCTGTCGCTCCTCTGGGCCCGCTTCGGCGAGGGAGAGCTCGCGCACGAGCAGCTGAACAACGTGCTGCGCAAGAGCACCGACATCAGCCTGCTCGACCTCTCCCCGCCCGGCGGCACCAACCCGCTCACCGTCTTCCAGATCGACGGCAACCTCGGAGCCGTCGCCGCGGTATGCGAGATGCTCGTGCAATCCCACGACGGGATCGAGCTTCTCCCGGCCCTTCCACCCGAGTGGCCCTCCGGAAGCGTCACAGGGCTCCGGCTTCGTGGAGGCTTCGAGATCGATATCGAGTGGAACGCAAGCGCGCTTCAGCGTGCCGAGATCCGGTCGCGGGCCGCCGCTCCCTGCGCCCTCCGGAGCGCAGTACCGCTCGTGATCTCCCGGGACGGCGAGACCGTCGCGACCGTCGAGACGGACGGACTGATCTGCTTCGACACCGAGCTCGAGGCGACGTACGAAATCGTCCCCGCACCCCACCACAACGGAGGCTGAACAGGAATGAAGCCGTACTGGCAAGGAGTATTCCCCGCCGTGACCACCCAGATGCATCGCGACGGGACCATCGACCTGGAGTCGACCGCCCGTCATCTCGAGGTCCTGATCGACTCCGGCGTGGGCGGCCTCGTGATGTGCGGCTCCCTCGGCGAGAACCAGTCGCTCGACGGCGACGAGAAACGGGCCGTCGTCGAGGCGGCCGTCGCGGTCGTCGCCGGACGCATCCCCGTGCTCAGCGGAGTCGCCGAGACGAGCACCGAAGCGGCCCGCCGTTTTGTCAAGGACTGCCGGCGCCTTGGCGCGGACGGCTTCATGGTCATGCCCGCGATGGCCTACCGCGGCGACGAGCGCGAGGTGCTCGGGCATCTGCGCGCCGTCGCGAAGGAGACGGACGCGCCGCTGATGATCTACAACAACCCCATTGCGTACGCGAACGACGTCACCCCGCGGATGTTCGCCAAGCTGGCCGAGATCGACACGATCGTCGCTCTGAAAGAGAGCTCAGACAACACCCGCAGGATCACCGACCTGCGGAACGAGGTGGGCGATCGCTTCGCGCTGTTCACCGGCGTCGACGACCTCGCGCTCGAGAGCGCAGTACTCGGGATCGACGGCTGGGTGGCGGGCATCGGACTCGCGTTCCCCTACGAGAACCAACGCCTCTGGGACCTGACGCGCGAGGGCAAATGGGACGAGGCGCGCAAGCTCTACCGCTGGTACACGCCGCTTCTCCACCTGGACGTCAGCACGAAGCTCGTCCAGAACATCAAGCTCGCGATGCAGGAGACGGGACTCGGCACCGAGTGGGTGCGCCCGCCGCGCCTCCAGCTCATGGGGGCCGAGCGCGCTCGCGTTCTCGGCATCATCCACGAGGGAATCGCAACACGGCCGAAGCTCCCCGGGAGCGCGAGAGGCAAGCGCTCCCGCGGCCACGATAAGCCGCGCACGAGGTAGCCATGGCCGAGGCTGCTCCCAACTTCCTCGTGATCGTTTCGGACACGTTGCGGAGAGATCACGTCGGTGCCTACGGGAACGACTGGATCAAGACGCCTGCCCTCGACCGGCTCGCGGCTCGCGCCGTCGTCTTCGAGAACCACCTCATCGGCTCGTTCCCGACGATGCCTGCCCGTGCCGACCTGCTCACCGGCCGCCTGTCCCTGACCTTCATGACGTGGGCTCCGCTCCCGAAGGACCTGCCGACCGTGCCCCAGTTGCTCAGCGAGGCCGGGTATCTGACGATGGGGATCGTCGACACGCCGTTCTACGTACGCAACGGATTCGGATACGACCGAGGCTTCCAGGACTTCAACTGGCTTCGCGGCCAGGGCGACGGCACGCGGATGGAGGAGCGACTCGATGCTCGCGCGACGTGGCGTCACGAGTCCGACCGGTGGGTGGCACGGACGACGACGGCCGCAGAGGAATGGCTCGAGCGGAACTACGAGGAGCAGTTCTTCCTGCTCGTCGACGTCTGGGATCCCCATGAACCATGGAACCCACCGGAGTACTACACGAGGTTGTACGCGCCCGACTACGACGGGCGGGAGACCGAGCCGGGCTACGACAACTGGCGTGAGGCCGGCCTGACCGAGGACGACGTGCGGCTCAGCCACGCAACATACTCCGGCGAAGTGTCTCTGATGGACAGGTGGGTCGGCCGGCTCGTCGACAAGCTCGACGTCCTCGGTATCGCCGACACGACGGTTCTCGTGTTCGTCTCCGACCACGGCTTCTACTTCGGTGAGCACGACTACCTCGGCAAATCGGTATGGGACGCGGGGCTCGGGACGCAGAGCTGGTCGCCGCTCTACCGGGAGATCGTCGAGGTGCCGCTGATGATCCAGATGCCGGGTGCGCCGCCGCGGCGAACGGCGGCACTCACGACCCTCGTCGACATTCCCGCGACGATCCTCGATCTAGCCGGTGTCGAGGCGCCCGAGGGTGGTGCCGGGCGCTCGCTCGCCCCCGTGCTCCGGGGGGAGACGGACGAGCATCGCGAGCTCGTCGTCAGCGGGTGGCCCCTCGAGTACCAGAAGGGCCGGATAACGATTGCGGTGGATTCGTGGCCCAGGCGCGTCGCTCACGATCAGCCGATCACGGTCACAGCCCGCGGGCTATCGCTGATCGTCGGCGGCTCGGAGGACGACCTCGAGCTCTACGACCTGACGCTCGACGCAGCTGAGCAGAAGAACGTCGCGGCCGACAGGCCGGATGAGACCATTCAGCTGATCGAAGAGACCCTCGCCTACCTGCTCTCGATCGGAACGGCTGAGGAGCTCCTTGCGCCACGGCGGGCGT
>JAYTJO010000283.1:0-2290 GCA_043730975.1 Thermoleophilia bacterium
GCGGACGTGTCCGCGGCGGCGATGATCGACGTGACGAGAATCGTCCCGTAGATCCCTCCTGCGAGGTTGTCACCCCGGTCGAACAGCCAGTGGCGGAGACGCACGGGCGTAGCTTAGGTGCGCTGTTCGCGCCGATGATGGCAAGTGGTGCTTCCACCGCCGACGAGAGCTCCAACGAGAGTTCTAACAAGAGTTCCTTGACTTATAGGAAGATATATGCCCATAATGAAAACGTGAGACGCAAACCGAACACGCTCCTCCCGCTCGAGATCACGATCCTCGAAACAGCACTCGTTCTCCGTGAGCGCGGTGAAACGGAATTCCACGGCTTCGCCGTGGCAAAGGAGATCGCAGAACAGGCGGAGGCCCGCACCCTCACGGCGCATGGAACGCTCTACAAGGCGCTCGGCCGAATGGCCGAAGCCGGGCTGCTGGAGAGCCGCTGGGAAGATCCGGAAATCGGCGCCGCAGAAGGGCGTCCGCGACGGCGGCTCTACCACGTCACCGGCCTGGGCGCACAGGCTGTCCCCGCGTCGGACGCGATCCGACGATCACCCTCCGTTCGACGTCGAGGAGGGCTCGCGCCGTCGTGAATGCGCCAGCTCCCGCTCTCGCAGCCGGACTCACGCGCACGTGGGTGCGCCTCTACACGCGCGGGCTTCCAGCCGATGTACGCATGGCGCGGCGGGGCGAGCTCGAGTCGGATCTCTGGGAGCACGTGCAGTGGCGTACGCCTGACGGCCTCCGGCCCGGCCGGATGGCGTTCGAGATCGTGGCACGGCTGGTTTCCGGGATGGCAGCCGACCTCTCATGGCGACTCGAGCACCGCAACGCACGAAGGCACACAACCCGTCCACTTGGAGGTGGAACAATGAACGAACTGCTGAAGAAGCACGGAATGGTTGCTCTCACGGTTGCGCTCGGAGTCTGGGCAATTGCCGTGGCGCCGATTCTCATCGGCTCCGACAAATGGCTCCAGGTAGCCGTTTCAATATCCTTTGGCCTCCTCATCCTGGGCGGCCTGATCGGCGTGCAGCGAGGTCTCACCGGCGGTCGGCTGGCGGTCGCGGCCGGCGCGATCGGAACCGGGCTCCTCGTTGTGTGGCTCGTCGTTCCGGCGATCACCGCCATCGCAATCGTCATCTGGCTGTACGCGACCCGGAAGGTTCAGGCGCCGCCGCCGCAACCGGCCTGAGCACCCCTCCCTCCCGGCCGGGGCGGGTTGCTCCGTCCCGGCCTACCGGCGGGCGATCTCGGCGACGAGTTCAGCGGTCTCGGTCGGCGTCGTGCCGACGCGGATCCCCTTCGCCTCGAGCGCGGCCTTCTTCGCCTCGGCCGTGCCCGACGAGCCCGAGATAATCGCACCGGCGTGCCCCATCGTCTTACCCGGCGGAGCAGTGAAACCCGCGATGTAGGCGACGACCGGCTTCGTCAGCTCGGCCTCGATGAACGCTGCGGCCTTCTCCTCCTCGTCGCCGCCGATCTCGCCGACCATGACGACGTACTCGGTCTCGGGGTCGGCCTGGAACTTCGCGAGGATGTCGACGAACGACGAGCCGACAACCGGGTCGCCGCCGATGCCGACGATCGTGGAGTTCCCGAGCCCCATCTGCGTCAGCTCGTGGCCGATCTGGTACGTCAGCGTGCCAGAGCGCGAGACGAGGCCGATGTTGCCGGCGGTGAAGATCTCGGCCGGGATGATTCCGACGTTCGCCTTGCCGGGCGAGAGCGCACCCGGGCAGTTCGGCCCGATCAACGTGACACCGAGGTTGTGCACGTAGGTGTGAATCCGCAGCATGTCGTGCGCAGGGACGCCCTCCGTGATGCAGATCACTGTCTCGATCCCGGCGTCGACCGCCTCGTAGACCGCGTCGGCGGCAAACGGTGCCGGTACGAAGATCATCGCCGTGTTCGCGGCCTGCTCCGAGACAGCCTCGGTGACGGTGTTGAACACGGGAACGCCCTCGACGTCCTGGCCGCCCTTGCCCGGTGTCACGCCGGCCACGAGGTTCGTGCCGTAGGCGCGATTGCGGAGGCCGTGGAAGCGTCCTTCGGAGCCCGTCAGGCCCTGCACGACGAGTCGCGTGTCGTTGTCGACGATGATCGCCATCAGGCAGGCACCGCCTTGAGCGCGACCCGGTCGAGCACGACGTGATCGCCGACCACGCGGTCGCCGAGGAGCTCGCGCACGCGGACGGCGTCGTCGTCGACACAGCCACAGCGATCGAGCCACGGCTGAAGCTCGATCGGTTTCTCGAAGAAGCGGACGTCCTCCACCACGAGGCCCGCT
>JAYTJO010000284.1:0-1800 GCA_043730975.1 Thermoleophilia bacterium
TCGTCGGGTAGTGCGGTGTCTCGCACCGTTGTGCCTGTTTGCCCCGGAGGCGGGAGGTTGCCGTAAGCGCTCCCGGGAGAGGCTGCGCCATCTCCCCTACGGCCTACTGATGAAACCGGTCGTGGTTGTCATATGGTAACCTGAGCGCGATGGCCGCAAACCAGTTCGTGAGCGTCGCAGAGGCTGCCGAACTGCTCGGGGTCACGAGGCAGGGCGTGCTGAAGCGCATCCGCACCGGACGTTTGCAAGCGGCGAAGGTTGGGCGTAACTACATCGTGCCCCGGGAGGCGATCCTGCCTTCCCCGGCCGCCGGCGATCCGGTCGTGGCCGAGATCGTGCGTCGGCTGGTGGCTGCCTATGACCCCAAGGTGATGTATCTCTTCGGCTCGGCAGCGCGGGGCGAAGGGAAACCGAACAGCGACTACGACGTTCTCCTCGTGGTTCCGGACGATGCGTCGGCCGAGCGGCTTCGGGCTCGGCGGGCGTACGAGGTGCTGTGGGGAATCGGCGTTGCGGTTGACGTGCTCGTCTGGCGTCGTACCGCCTTTGACGAGGGGGCCACGGTTCCAACGTCGTTGCCTGCAGCTGTGCTCAGGGAAGGCATCCTGCTGCATGCCGCGTGACGCTCGCGCGAAGGACGTGGCGGCCTGGCTCGCTCGTGCGCAGCTGGACTTGAGGGCAGCCGAAGTGGATCTGGCCGCGAGCCCACCCCTCCTCGCCGACGCGGCATTCCATTGTCAGCAGGCGGTGGAGAAGGCGCTGAAGGCGCTTCTCACCCACCACGATCATCTGTTCCGTAGAACGCATGACATCGGTGAGTTGGCCCTCGCGTGTCTGCAGCACGAGCCGTCGCTCGAGCCCTTGCTCCGGGCAGCGGCTCCGCTCACGGAGTATGCCTGGCGGTTCCGGTATCCAGGTGAAGTCTTCGAGCCGGATCTCCAGGAGGTCGAGGATGCTCTCCAGATTGCGCGCCGCGTCGTCGCCGACGTGCGGGCCGCGGTTGGGCAGATGCCCGTCTGAGGGCCTGCCCGGAGCATTCACTGCGGTAGCTTTCCCGGCGTCGAGCCGTGGTCAGCTGGCGCTTCCTTGCGCGTCGCAGGGAGGTGCAAGCTCCAGGCGTATGGCCCGGGCCGCCAGATCGAGTTGCTCGAGCGTCCGTTCCATCGCCACGGGTCTCAGGCCTCCGGCACTCGAGTGGTACGGGTTGTCCAGGAACCAGAGCAGGAGGAGCATTGACGAGATCACAATCGCGACTCCGCCCATCATCGTCGCCTGCACGAACGCGCGCTCGGCGCTGTCGGCAAAGAGGAGCATGAAGATAAAGATGATCCCCGCCAGGAGGAACAGCACGAGCCAGAGCGGGGTGGGAATCACTCCGTCAGCGCCGTGCGTTCGGTCGGAGCGGCCGACCTGACGCTCGGATTGCTGGTCGAGCCACTTCCCGTACGCCGCCTGTTCCGATGCTTTGAGCGGCTCGATCGTCTGCAGCGTGCGGAACATGGCAACGCTCCAGGGATTGACGAGGCCGGCGCCGCTTCCGGAGGTCAACTGCGGCCACTCGTCGTACACGACCGCGCGGGCATAGCAGACCAGGTGGCCCGAGAGCGGCTTATTCGCGGCCGCCGGTAGGAGTTGCGCCGTCTGGAACTGCTGCGAGACGATCTGCGCCTCCGCCTCGGCCCCGGAACGAGCCGTGTCGTAGCTCGAGAAGGCGAGGAAGACGACGAACCCGAGCAGGATCGCAAAACCGGTCGACAGCACCCCGAAGACGCCAGCGGCGCGGTCTCCATCCTCGAAGTA
>JAYTJO010000285.1:0-2391 GCA_043730975.1 Thermoleophilia bacterium
GCGGTGCTCACGCTTTGGAAGCTTGGCTTCACGCGCATCGTCGAGCTCCAGGGCGGCATGAACGCCTGGAGGCAGACCGGCCGCGCGCCGGTGCCGTCGATCGAGGGGTAGCGACCTGACGTGGACGCGGCTACACCAGCCCCATTGTCGGCCAAACGGTCTCTCGCACGGCGAGTCGGACGCGCAGCCGGCACGCTGTTGATCGTTGGAGGGCTCGGGCTCCTCTGCTGGACGTTCGTCGTCTGGCAGTGGAACGACCCGTTCACCTCGCTCTACACCCGCTGGGAGCAGCGCAAACTCGCAAGCACGTACGACCGGATAGCCCAGGACTATAAACCCGTCCGGGCGATCCCAGCCTCCGCGACGCCCGAAGACGCGGCCGCCGCGGTAGCGACGGACGCGCGCCGCTTCCGTTCGGGAGCACCGATTGGCGGAGCGATTGGGCAGCTCGTCGTGCCGCGACTCAGGCTGAACATCGTGATGGTCAACGGCACGGACGCGGCCACACTCAAACGTGGGCCGGGACGCGACGGCCGCACGTTCATGCCTGGCGAAGGGCGCCTTGTCTATATCGCGGGCCACCGCACGACCTACCTCGCCCCGTTCTCCGCCATCGACACGATGCGACGGGGTGATCGCATCATGCTGAAGATGCCGTACGCGACGTTCGAGTACGCAGTCACCGGACACTCCATCGTCGACGCATCCGACCTCTCGGTTCTGGAGTCGCGCGGGCGCGAGCAGATCGCGCTCCAGGCATGTCACCCCCGCTTCTTCGCGACCCAACGATACATCGTGTGGGCGAAGCCCATCCGGATCACGCCGACCGGCGGCCGACCCTACCGGCCGGTCGCGTAAGCCCCGTTCCTCGAACCTCTCCCCGGCCGATGCCGTTCGGACCCGGCCTCAGAAGGAGCCTTCCTCGTATTCCTGGCGGCAGCCGCGCGAGCAGAAGTAGAGGGTTTCGCCATCGCTCTCGAGCCTGGCCGGCGCCTTCGCTGGGTCGACGAGCATGCCGCAGACGGGGTCGCGTACGAGCGCATCGAGGCGCTTCAGCTGCCCGTCCTCGAGCCAGAGCACGCGGTCCGCGATCTCGCGCAGCCGTTCGTCGTGGCTAACGATGACCACAGTCGTACCTTCGTCCTTGGCAAGCTGGCGGAGCAGTCGCATCGTCTCTGCCCCGTGAGCCGAGTCGAGGTTGGCGGTCGGCTCGTCGGCGAAGATCAGCTGCGGCCGGTTTGCGATTGCTCGGGCGATCGCCACGCGCTGCTTCTCGCCGCCCGAGAGCTGCTCGACGTCGAAGTCGAGCCGCTCGGCGAGACCCAGCGCGACGAGAAGCTCCTCTGCGCGCTCGTTCGCCATCTTTCCGCCGACGCCTGCGAGGTTGAGCACGACTTCGACATTCTCGCGGGTCGTCAGGGCTGCGATCAGGTTGAAGTCCTGGAAGATGAACCCGAACCGCGTGGCCCGGAACGACGGGAGCTCGCGCTCGGACAGCGCGGCGATGTCAACACCGTCGATGAGGATCTCACCAGTGGTCGGCCGGAGCAGCCCGCCGAGCATCGACAGGAGCGTCGTCTTGCCGGAGCCCGAGGGACCCATGATGAGGACGATCTCGCCACGTCCGAGCTCGAGGTCGACGTCACCGACTGCGGCGACGCGCGTCTCGCCCTCGCCGAAGATCTTCGACAAGGCGTTGATCCTCACGAGTGGGACGGTCACGACGTCCTCCGAAACACGCTTGCCGGCTCGACGCGCACCACATGGAGGACGGGAACGAGCGCCGCCGCGAGGGCGACCCCTCCAGCGACAAGCGCGGCCTGAAGGACGTCTTCCGGGCGGATCGAGAGAACCAGCGTCGGCGACAGCCTGGGCAGAACAAGTGCGAGAAGGCCGACCAGGCCAAGGGCGACCACGAAGCCAGCGCCAACGAGCGTCGCGACCTGTACGAGCACGAGAGAGAGGGCACGACGGGCGCTGAGGCCGAGGGCGCGCAGAACCCCGTAGTCGCGCTGCTGTGCAAGCGTCTGTGAGTAGGCGACGAGCCCCGCAACCGCGACGCCGACGACGAATCCGATCAGGATCATCGCTCGCACGAGGTCCGTCGACATGTCTCCGACAACACTCCGTTCGGATCTCGCGAAGCTCGCACGTGTCGCGGCTGTGACCCCAGTGACGTCTTGGTTGATGCGGATTGCGAGCTCGTCGGCGTCGGTACCTGGGCGGGCACGGACGAGCGCGTAGCTGACCACGTTCGGCGCATTCACAATCCGTTCGAGGGTCGCGCGGGCGACGAAGGCGAACGACCCCGTGATCGCTGCCGTCCCCTCCACCTGACCCGATACCCGCAACCGTGTACCGAGCACCTGAACGACAGCTCCCTCGTCCACG
>JAYTJO010000286.1:0-5704 GCA_043730975.1 Thermoleophilia bacterium
CCGCCTGACCGATGGGGTTCCGTAGCTCACCCTCCTCGTGGTACTCGGCGTCGGCGTTTACGGCCCAGACGTCGTGATCTGCTCCGTCGAGCAGGTTCAGCGTCCCGAGGACTGCCGTCCACATCGAGTGATCCTGGTTGTTGTAGCGATGGAGCCCGTTGCGACCCACGGTTTGAAAGTTCGGAATCGTGGCGAGGAACGCCCGGAGCGTTGCGACGGCATGATCGTATCCCTTGTCGTACATCGGGTAGGCGCGCGGGACGCGGATCGCGATCCCGTCGACAACGCTGCCCGGGTCGATCAGGCCGATCTGCCCCAGCTCTCGTTTTGCGAGCTCGATCAGCGCATGGTCGGGAAGAGACCAGGTCTCGTCACCCTCGAAGCAGAAGTACTCGGCCCCGAGGCAGGTGAACCCCGGACGGGTCATACCAGGGCTCCACGCTCCGAAGTTCTGGACGCGTCCGGCGCGCGTCCCGGGGTCATGCAGATAGATCCAGTTGTCAGGGAAGGGCTCGGGGTCGGACGAGATCAGCCCGACGACGAGAAGATCGCGGTAGCGCAGCCGGCGGGCGGCTGCGACGACCGCATCGGATGGAAGCGGGTCGAGCGACAGTATGAGCTCCGAGAGCGGGATGCTCGAGACGATCCCGTCGACGTCGATGAGCTCCGGTACTCCCGTTGACCCTCTGACCTCGATCGAGCGGACCCCTGTCCTGTCGTGGATCACCCGCGTGACGCGGTGACCGAGCCTGACAGGGACGCCATCGGCTTCCGATCGCGCCGCAAGGGTCTCCCACATCTGTCCAGGCCCGAGTCGAGGGTAGTGAAACTCCTCGATCAGGCTCGTCACATGGCGACGCTTGATGCGTAGGGCAGACGTCAGGGCAGTCCAAAGCGAAAGGTTCTTGATCCGCTGTGCCGCCCACTCCGCCTGGATCTCGCTGCCCGGAATGCCCCACACCTTCTCCGTGTAGTCGCGAAAGAACGCGTCGTACAGCCGCTGCCCGAACCGGGACGTCACCCAGTCCTCGAAGGTCTCGGGCGGCTCGGATCGCCTCATCTTCGCCGCGACGTATGAGCCGAAACAGCGCCCTGTCTCGACGATCCCGAGCCGCCGCACGACATCCTCGGCACGCAGCGGATAGGCGAAGAAGTCGCCCCGGTAGTAAATGCGTGAGAGCCTCGGCCGCACGAGGAACTCGTCACCGAGTGCCTCCTCCCACATCTCCTGCACCCATGGAACCTTCGTGAAGAACCGATGCCCGCCGAGGTCGAAGCGAAAGCCGTCATGCTCGACCGTCTTCGCAATGCCGCCGACCTGTACGCCTGCCTCGAAGACGACGCCCGCGCGGCCACGCGAACCAAGAACGTGAGCTGCGGTGAGACCGGCCGGTCCGGCGCCGAGGATCGCAATCCCCTTGGAGGGCGGAGTCGGCATCATCGCCAAGCCTACCGCGGCCTACGAGACAGTCGCTCGAGGAGATAGCCCACGGCAATCACGACCTGACCCACGACCATCGCAGCGCCGACGAGCGCGCCTTCGCTGAATCCGTCGAGGAGGCCTCGCCGCCGCGCACGGCCGCGAACCGCGACATGACTGCCCCGGCGCCGAAGCAGATGAACGGCCCTGCCATAGCGCAGCTGTTGCAGGAGGAACGCGCGCGCGCCCATCTCCGCGCAATGCTCGACCATCGCTCCCGGCTCGCGGACGAAGACCGCACCGGCAGCTGCGGCACGGAAGCACCAGTCCCGATCCTCTCCAGCGGCGCCGGGAAACGTCTCGTCGAAAGAAAGCTCCCGGAGCACGTCTGCTCCGCACGAGAGGTTCAAGGTTCGGAAGAAGCCCGATTCCTCCTCGGCGCTCACCGCCAGGCGCTCGCTCGCCCGCAACCACACCGGTGCGTTCGGGGGCGGCACGACGCCCCCGGCGATAACCGTGCGAGGGAGCTGCGTGCCGTCACCAACGAGCGCGGCGGCCCAACCTGCTCGCGGGATACAGTCGTCATCGAGCAGGAGCACGCGCTCCGTGGCGACGACCCGGGCGCCGGCGTTGCGCGCCGCTGCCGGGCCTGCGCCCTCCAGACGGACGACCCGGGCAGCGAATTCCTTGGCAATAGCCGTGACCTGTTCCGCCGCACGGCTACCGTCATCGACGACGACGATGTCGAGCCGCACATGCCGCTGTGAGCGCACCGCGGCCAGACATCGTCGCAGAGCCTCGGGGCGGTCGCGCGTCGGCACGACGACGGTGGCGGTCACGACCGCTCGATGAGCGTCGTGCCAGCCGCATCGAGGTCGAAGCGGCGAAGCGCGGTGGCTGCAATGTCGCACAGATCACGCCTCTCCCCGTCCGGGGCCGCGCCCGACGACGGCAGCACGAGCGCCCACGCCTCCTCGGTGTGGTTGCCCGAACGGCCGCTGCCAACGCCGTGCCGACGGATCGAGAGGGTCGGGAAGGCTCCCGCCGGGAAGAACGTGGCAGGAGTGGTGAGATCCAGACTCGACGCCGCTTGTCTCAACTCCGCGATGCGTGGCACGAGACCTTCCGACGCGAGCTCGTCCAGCAGCACCATCGGGGTCGCATCGAGACCGATCAGGGCAAGCACCGTGACCTCCGTCCTCTCACAGCTCTACCCACTCGCTTCCCTCGGCGCCGGCCACAGCGTCGAGAACCTTCATCACTGCGACGCCCTCTGCCGCGCTGGCGAGCCGTGGGTCGCTGGTCGCCCCGCGCAGGGTTCCAGCAATAGCTGCCAGTTGTGCCGCCAGCGAGCCGACCAGCGGCCCCGGGCTCCGGAAGCGCATCCGTTCGACCACACGACGTGCGAGACCTCCCCGCTCCAGCGACGCCACCGTCCGCCCCGAGCATCCCGTGCGACGACGCGCTCACACCAGGCTCGCTCGTGGGAGACGCGCACGCTCGCGTACACGTCTCCGAGGTCGAGCTCGAACGCTGCGTCGCCCGCGGCTGCCTGCCGGGCACGCAGACGCACCGGGCTGCAGCCCGTCAGCCAGAGTGCGAGATCGACGACATGGGGGCCAAGGTCGAGTAACGCCGCCTCGGAGCCGTCCAGCGCACCCCAGGCCGACGGAAGAACCGAAAGCTCGAGCTCGAGGACCGTCGGCGGCGCGGTGGTGAACTGTGCGCGCATCGTCGTGATCGCAGGCTCGAAGCGACGGTTGAAGCCCACCCACGCAGCGGGCTCGAGACCGACGAGCGGCTCCGCCTCGGCGGCAGTCCGCGCGGGAGGCTTCTCGACGAGCGACGTGACGCCGGCTGCGCTCGCTGCACAGGCGTCCACGACGTGAGACTCGACGGCGTGGGCTAGTACGAGCAGCTCCACGTCGGCATCCGCGAGGAGGTCTCCGACAGTGACGTACGCCGGAACGCCGGGCGCGAGCGACTCGCAACGAGCAGGGTCGAGATCAGCGACTGCCTCGAGGGAAACAGCGTCCGTCTGCGCAAATGCGGGGATGTAGCCGCATTCGGCAAGCCGGCCACATCCCACGAGCCCAACGCGAACGGGTGCGGTCACGCTCTCTCGATGGCAGGTTGCTCAACGTCACCGACGATGACCGACAGGGCGAGCGTTTCCCGGCCAATCCACCCGAAGTGCACGCCCAGGTCATCGTCGGTCTCGGGGATCGTAAGAGCGATGCGGTCGGTCAGCTCGAACCCGCCGTCCCTCCGCATCGAGTTGACGCGATGGATCAGCTCGTAGACACGGCCTTCGAGCGCCAGCTCGTCGTCAACGGCCGTCTCGATCGCGACGGTCACTCCGGCCTCGCCCGCAACGGCCCAGCCATCCTTCCCTGCCCGCTCGACGAGGACCTCATCGGAAGCCAGCTCGTGCCCTGCGACACGGAAACGGCCTCCGCCGAGCTCCTCGAACTCGCCCGCCTGAAGGGCCGCGCGAACGACGCCCAACTCCTTCCCGAGCTTCGGCCCGAGTGCCGGTAGGTGCGGCTTCACGCGCAGCTCCGCGTCGACCTGGCCGAACTCGACCTCCTTGACACGAAGCTCCTCCGCGATCTCGTCGGCGTGCGCAGCAGCAAGTGGTGCACCCTCGATCACGATCCGACGGAGCGGCTGGCGCAGCTTGAGCCCGGAGGCCGACCGTGCCTGGTGCCCAAGAGCGACGACGCGTCGGAGCTCGCTCACCTCCGCGAGCAGAGCGCCATCCGGTGTGCGCGCCTCCGGCCAACCCGCGAGGAAGACAGAGTCCGGGGCGCCGTCGATCACGTCGGTGACGAGCGCCTGCCAGAGGTGCTCGGCGAGGAACGGCATCACCGGAGCGATCACGCGCAGCCCCTGGACGATCCCGAACCACAACGTGCGCAGCGCTGCCTCCTCGCCATCCCAGAAACGCCGCCGGGAACGACGGATGTACCAGTTCGAGAGGTCGTCGACGTACGCCTCGAAGGCACGCGTCACATCGACCGTCAGCCAGCACTCGTACCCGGCCTCGGCCTCGGCGACGAGCTGCGCCGTGCGCTCGACGAGCCAGTGGTCGAGCGGTTGCAGCTCGGTGTCCGGTCCGCCCCGCTCGAGGTCGGCGTAGACCGGCTGGAACGACTCGATGGCGCCGTAGTCACCAAGGAACTTCGCCGAGTTCCAGAGTGTGAGGAGCCGACGCTTGATCTCCTGCGCCGGACCGAAGCCGAAGAGAAGGTTGCGGTCGGGCGGCTGGGCGCAGTACTGCCAGCGCATCACGTCCGCGCCCATGCGCGCGAACGCGTCCGTGGCGCTGATCATGTTGCCCCAGGAGCCGTGCATCTCCTTCCCGTGCTCGTCGAGCATCTTCTCGTAACCGAGCACCTTCCGGAACGGCGCGCGACCGGTGAGCGAAACCGACATGAAGAGCTGCGAGTAGAACCAGAGCCTGATCTGCTCCCGCATCTCGGAGACCCAATCGGCCGGGAACCACTCTTCCCAGGTCTCGTGCGTGGGCAGATCAGCCTTCGTGAGGCCCTTCGCCGCGCCCGTCCCGTAGCCCTCGGAAACGAACTCCGGGTTCTCCCAGCCGAGCGTCGAGAACGGGACGATGCCCGCATCGAGCCAGACGTCCCCCACCTCCTCAATGCGCGTCACCTCCTCGCCGCACGCGTCACAGCGGATCGGTACAGCGTCGATCCACGGGCGCCGCAACTCCTCGAGCTGGTCGAGCCCCGAGACGGCACGCTCCTCGAGCTCGGCGCGAGAGCCGATCACGTTCAGGTGCCCACAGGAGCACGGATAGAACGGCAGCGGCAGGCCGTAGTAGCGGCGGCGCGAGATGTTCCAGTCGCCCATGTTGCGCAGCCAGTCATCCATGCGCTTTCCCATGTACTCGGGCGTCCACTCGACGGTCGCGTTCGCGTCGAGTAACGGCTGCCGCACTTCCTCGACACCGATGAACCAGTCGTCGGAGAGGCGGAAGATCAGCGGCGTGTGGCAGCGCCAGCACTCCGGGTAGCGATGCTCGTGTTGCTTTGCCTCGACGAGCAGACCTCGCTCGTCGAGATCGCCGATGATCTGCTCTGCGGAGTCTCCCGTCGAGAGGCCGTGCAGCCAGCCGAACGCGGGGTAGAAGTGACCGGCCTCGTCGACGGGGACGATGACGTCGAGGCCGAGGGCCTTCGACAGCTCGAAGTCCTCTGTGCCGCAGCCCGGGGCGATGTGGACGACGCCGGTTCCGTCCTCCATCGAGACGTCGTCCCACGG
>JAYTJO010000287.1:0-1773 GCA_043730975.1 Thermoleophilia bacterium
TTCAGGGACATGTTCGACCGCGTGTTCACGGTTCGCGAGTACGCGCCCGAGGAGCCGTTCATGGCTGCCGGCTTCGAGGTGCTGCCGATGCGGCTCCCGCACTACACCCTCGAGACATACGGATTTAGGCTCTTCGCCGATGGCGTCTCGATCGCCTACTCGGGTGACAGCGGCCCGAGTGAACGGCTGGCGGAGCTCGCCCGCGGCACCGACCTCTTCGTCTGTGAGGCGACCCTCGATCGGGGTGTCGACGACGGCCAGCCGCGAGGACACCTCAGTGCGGACGAGGCTCTCGCCGCGGCGGCGGCATCAGGGACGAAGCGGCTACTCCTGACGCATCGCCCGGCTGAGCTCGCCACACCACCCGGCATCGAGCGGGCGTACGACGGCATGGAGTTCGAACTCTAGGACGCGCGGACCGGCTGCCCGATCGTGGCATAACTCGATCGTGCCCCGTCACCCATCCGAGCGACCCGATCGAGGGACTGACCACCGACGCTCTCCCCTGCCCGGGTGGCCTGATCGCTGAACCGAGGGATCACCTTGGGGTATCCCCGCTGCCGATTCCTCTGGCATGCGGCGGTTCCTCCTTCTTGCCACGTTCCTGGCCCTCGCGTTCGGTACGGCGACCGCCGGGCCCGGAAGCGAATCAGCGCAGGCGAACGGTCAGCAGTGTGGTGCCGGAGCGAATGGCTCGAAGGGATATGCATACGCAGGTCACCAGGGAACGAAGGTGGCGCACGGCGTCCGAGCAACGATCACGCCGACGGTTCAGGCAAGCGTTGCGGCGGGTCACGTCGCTGGCTGGATCGGCGTCGGCGGTCCCGGCCAGGGTGCAGGGGGCGAGACCCTCTGGCTTCAGGTTGGAATCGCCTCGATGCCCGATACGCCGGCGATGGTCTATGCGGAGATCACGCGGGGCGGTCAGCCCCCCGTCTTCGTCCCGCTCCTCCAGGGCATTGCGGTGGGCGAGAGCCACAGGGTCGCAGTCCTCGAGATGTCGGGCAAGGCGAACTGGTGGAGGGTGTGGCTCGACGGCCAGGCGGTCACCGAGCCGATCCTGCTCACGAATTCAACCAACCGCTGGCGACCGATCGCCACGGCTGAGTCCTGGAACGGCAACCGTGCTGTGTGTAACCGCTTCGGATTCCGCTTCGACGGCGTCGGGGTCGCGGCAGCGACCGGCGGCTCCTGGCGGGCTTTTGCTCCCGGCCACAGGTTCCTCGATCGCGGGTACGACGTCAAGCGGCTGAGCGGGTCGACGGGTGGGCAGCGCACGCTCTCAGGCGGCGCTCCGTCGCCCTACGCGTTCGAGGCCACCAGCCTGTAGGGGCTATGCGCAGCCGAGCCTCGGCGAGGCGAAGCGTCGCCCGCGCCGTCAGGCGCCCTCTACGTGGCGAGAATGCGGATCGGCGTGCCGAGCGGAATCCGGTCGCGCAGGAAGTTCGCGGTCTCGTTCGACATGCGCACGCAGCCGTGCGAGACGGCCTGCCCGAGCAGGTGCGGCGCAGTCGTCCCGTGGAGCCCGACGACACCACCGCCCGGCCACTCCGAGAGCTTGGAGTAGGCGCTCGTCTCGAAGGCGAACGAACCGAGGAACGGAACCTTGACCGGCTTGAATCGGACCGTGACGTAGTAAAGCCCCGTCGGCGTCTCCGTCCCCGGCGCGCCTATCGCAACCTTGCCGGTGTAGACGAGCTCCTGGCTCTTCCAGACCTGCACGACGCGCGAGCCGCGGTAGACGACGACCTGCCACGGGATCGGCTTGATCGC
>JAYTJO010000288.1:0-5076 GCA_043730975.1 Thermoleophilia bacterium
CGGGCTCATCGCATTCGAGAAGCTGATCCCCTCGCGCCGTGCTGCGACCTACGGAACCACAGGAGTCCTCCTCGTGCTCGGCACGCTCCTGATCCTTGCCCCGGACGCGATCCCCGGCCTGACCATTCCCGGGAACAGTCCGATGTCACAGATGGATCAGATGAGCCCCTGACGACACCAGAAGCGATCACGACGACAGGGGCCTTGCCCTTCCCGCGTGAAGAAGATTGACGTTAAGGCGCTCGAGGGCGCCCGCGACAGGCAAGCGCCGCTCGATCGCCTACATCGACCTTCGTAGCCGACCCCGATAGTTAGAGGTAGACATTGATACGAGATAATCGCTGCAAGCACGGCCCGCCTATCCCCGTCGTTACGCCTTTGAGTTGCTGGCTACCGCGGGCGCATGCGAGGGTGCGGTCGATTGTGTTGGCCGATCTTGTTGGCGGACACGACGACCTCCAACCCCGATCCATCCGCGTTCAGGAGCGCGATCTCGCGAACCTCGTCCTCGCTTCCGGTGACGTAGGTGAAGATGATCCGGCCGTCGGATGTCCACGTCGGCTGGGTCGCGCGCTCCGCGCCCGCGCCAAACGACGTGAGCGGGGTGCGCTCGCTGCCATCTGATCTGATCGTGTACAGGTTCGTCGGCTCGTCGGTGGAGTCGAACCCGCCGATGTCGTAGTCGCCGAAGACGATCAGATCCTCGGTCGGATGCCAATCGACACGTCCGTACTGACCGACCTCGGTGATCTCCTTGGGAGCCGACCAGTTGTCCCCGCGGTCGCGGATAACGGCCACCGTGGCCCCGTCGTAGGCAGCACCGGTGAAGTGATCGACGTTGAGCACGATCGCCTGACCGTCAGGCGACCAGCGGGGAAAGCTGTGCAGTCGGCCCTCGGTCAGCTCCCCCACGCGGGTGATCTCACCGGTTGCGACCTCAACGGCGGCGAGCACCGAGCGACCAGGTGCGGTCTGGTTAGGGTCGCTGTCGTAGCCAACCATGGCGATCTCGGAGCCGTCTCGTGACCACGCCGGGTTCACCCAGAACAGCCCTTCGAGATCGGCCGGAGGCGACTCGACCAAGGAACGCGCGTTCTCGCCTCGGACATCCGTGATCATCACGGTCGTCGACGAACCGTCGTCCTGCACATACGCGATCTCGGATCCGTCGGGTGACCAATCGGGGTACCTCTGGTCGCCGGGTGGCCCGAGGATGACATGGCTGCCGCTGCCGTCCGCGCGGATCAGGCTTATGCCCAGAGGGACGCCCTGGAAGGCGATCCACTCTTCGCCGTCGCCGACAACCGGCGCGGACGTCGTTGAGCGCGGCTCCGTCGTTGTTGTCGACGACGCACCATCGTCATCGGACGACGAGCAGGCCCCCAATGACAAGACCAGCAAGACCGCTACCAATGCGCGCACGATGAGGGACCTCATGCGAGCAACGCTAGCGCACACACCGCGTTTGCCCAAGTCCCGCCCAAGAAGCCAGCGCTGAGCTGCCGCCTTGACGCCTCGCCGGTTGCGGCAAGCTGCGCGACCGGTCCCGGATTCTGCGCCGCAAAACAAAGACAGGGCCTGTCGATACACCCGGAACCATCTTGCGTCAGCTGGCGGGTCCGGCCGATGAGTCCACCGAGCGACTAGGGCACACCGGTCCGGTCGCCAGCGAGGCGAGAACGCCGACCGCTCGCGGCCAGACTCGACTGTGATTGAGACTGACCCGACCGGAACGCAGTGGTCGCTGCGTGGGCGCCGCGTGACGGCGTCACTCCGAGTTTGCCGACATCGACGTTCCTCCTCGACCGTGACGGCTCGAGCGTCGAGCTCGTGAACCACAACCGGCCTCAGGCAGAGGTCAGCTGAACACCCGTCTACGAGATCGATTCGTCGACCAGGAGCCGGTCGTACGCCGGCAGCGTCAGGAACTCCACGTAGTCCGGGCGTGTCGCGATGCTCTCGAAGATGACGCGCGCTTCTGCATAGCCCTCGCCGAGTGAGCCCATCTCCTCGTCGGTGATCCGGAGCACGTCGTCGGTCGTGAACCGGCCGTGGTGCAGCCACTGCCAGATCTGGGAGCGGCTGATCTCCGCGGTCGCGGCGTCCTCCATCAGGTTGTTGATCGCGACTGCTCCTGAGCCTTTGAGCCACGCCGCGAGATATTGGATACCCACCGAGACGTTGTTGCGCAGCCCGTCCTCCGTCGCCTCGCCGGGTGTCGCGACGACGTTCAGGAGATCGGAGGCGCCGACCGACACGTCGTCTCGCTGCCGGTCGATCTGGTTCGGGCGGTCACCGAGCACGGCATCGAACGCCTCGAAAGCGGTCGGGACGAGGTCGGGATGCGCGACCCAGGTGCCGTCGAAGCCCTGCGACGCCTCCCGCTCCTTGTCCTCGCGCACCATTGCGAGCGCGACCGCGTTGACTTCCGCGTCGCGGCGTGAGGGGATGAACGCCGCCATCCCTCCCATCGCGAATGCGCCGCGTCGGTGGCACGTCTTCACGAGGAGCTCGCAGTAGGAGCGCATGAACGGCACCGCCATCGTCACCGCACCCCGATCGGGCAAAACCATCTCGGGTCGATGCCCGAGCTTCTTGATCACGCTGAAGATGTAGTCCCAGCGACCAGCGTTCAGCCCTGCCGAGTGGTCGCGGAGCTCGTAGAGGATCTCGTTCATCTCGAACGCTGCGAGGATCGTCTCGATCAGGACGGTCGCCTTGATCGTTCCCTGGGGGACGCCCAGGCGATCCTGTGACCAGATGAAGACGTCGTTCCAGAGTCGCGCCTCGAGGTGCGACTCGAGCTTCGGGAGGTAGAAGTAGCGCCCGTTCCGGCCGTGATTACGGAAGAAGTAGAGGCCGAAGTCGAACAGCGACGCCGACATCGCAGCTCCGTCCACGTCGAAGTGTCGCTCCTCCAGGTGCCAGCCGCGCGGGCGCACGAAGAGCACGGCCGGATTCTCTCCGAGCGTGTACTGCTTCGCCCCGGTGTCGAGTGCGATCGTCCGGTCGAGCGCATCGGTGAGGTTGCGCTGGCCGTCGATACAGTTGAACCACGTTGGCGAGTTCGAGTCCTCGAAGTCGGCCATGAACACACGAGCACCCGAGTTGAGCGCGTTGATCACCATCTTGCGGTCGACCGGGCCCGTGATCTCGACGCGCCGGTCGACGATTTCGTCGGGAGTGGGGGCGACGCGCCAGTCGCCCGCGCGGATGCCGGCAGTCTCGGGCAGAAAGTCCGGCAGCTCGCCCGCGTGGAGACGCTCGAGACGCGCGGCTCGTCGCGCGAGGAGGTCGACCCGTCGCGCGCCGAACTCGCGTTGGAGGTCGGCGAGGAAGGTCTCGGCCTCGGGAGTGAGAACGTCCTCGGTGTCGATCATCCGGCGATCATCGTAGGTGTTCGGCAGCGAGCGTCGCGTCGAGTGCTGCGGCCACGCGATCGGCGTGCCGCTCCGAGAAGACGAGCGGGGGGCGGATCTTGATCACGTTGACGCGTGGCCCGGTTGCGCCGACGAGAACGCCACGACCGCGCAGGCCGTTCGCGACGATCCGTCCGATGTCGGGTCGCTCCGTCGTATCGCAGTCGAGCTCGACGCCGATGAACAGGCCAGGCCCGCGCACGCCTGTGACGACAGGATGCGATGCCGCCACCTCCGTGAGGCGCGCCCGGAGATAGGCACCGACCCGCTCGGCCTGCTCGGCGAGTCGTTCGCGCTCGATCACATCGAGCACCGCGCTACCAGCGGCTGCGGCCACCGGTGACCCCGCGAACGTCGAGAAGAAGTGCCAGCGCTCCGCGAACTGCGCCGCGATCTCGGGCGTCGTGATCACGGCTCCCATCGGATGACCGTTCCCCATTGGCTTTCCGAGCGTGACGATGTCGGGTCGAACGCCGTCCTGCGCAAAGCCCCAGAACGGCGTGCCAACCCGGCCGAACCCGGCCTGTACCTCGTCGGCGAGACAGAGGGCGCCTACTGCGCGCGCGCGATCGTAGGCGGCGCGAAGGTATCCCCGAGGAACCGCGAAGATCCCGTCGCTCGCGAAGACGTCGTCGCACACGAGCAGCGCCGGGTCGTGGCCGCGACCTCGCAGCCGCGCGAAGGCCGCGTCGACCTCACCCGCCACGAGGGTTGCTGCGTCTGCCGAACCGAGCGTGGAGGCGCCGCCGATCCGAGCCACCCAGGATTCGAGTGCCTCCGGACCGAGCTCCTCCGGCGACAGCGCCGCCGTCGCAGCGGTTGTGCCGTGGTAGGCATGCTCGGTGATGACGACGCCGCGGTTGCCGGTGACAGCTCGGGCGATCTGGATCGCGACATCGTTCGCCTCGCTTCCCGAGTTGACGAACATCACGACCGAGAGCTCGTCGGGCAGCAATGCCGTGAGACGATCCGCGTACTGCGCCACTTCGTCGACGAGATAGCGCGTGTTCGTGGTGAGTCGCTTCGCCTGGCTCGCGAGCGCCGCCGTCACGCGGGGATGGGCGTGCCCGACCTGCGGCACGTTGTTGTACGCGTCGAGTAGACGGTTGCCGTCGACGTCTGTCAGCCAGACCCCGTTCCCCGATTCGAGGCGCACCGGGTCGTCGTAGCTGAGGCTGAGCGCGGGGCCGAGGCGTGCGCGACGGAGAGCGAGGCTGGCATCGAGCGATGACGTCGCGCGCCTCTGCATTCCGCACGCGTCCGCGAGCGCCGACGCGAGCGTGGTCGAACCACGATCGTCAATCCGGTCGAGCGTCGCGAAGCAGTCCTCCTGGTCGGCCAGGATGTAGGCGATGTTGTCCGGGTGGAGCTCTGCCCGCCAGGCCGAGATGAGCACGGACTGCGCCATCCGGGCAGCTGCCAGCTCCGGGATCAGCTCGACTTCGGCCCGCGTCAGCGGTCGAACGGCGTGGTAGGCGGTGATGACCTCGACGAGCGGGTCGAGCGGGTCGTCTGCGCCGAACGCCTGATACGCCGCGGCGATTGCCGGGTCGAGCACCGTCCGTGCGTGGACGAGGTCTCCGAAGTCGACGATTCCTGCGACGCGGTCGGGGTCGTCACGATCGGCGAGGAGGTTGCCGGGGTTGACGTCGCCGTG
>JAYTJO010000289.1:0-3086 GCA_043730975.1 Thermoleophilia bacterium
GTGCAGCTCGGGCCTCGTGGAACGAGTCATGAACTCGTTGCCGCACGAGCAGCTGACGTGAGCGAGGACGTACTCGGGGTGAATGTCAGTCTTCATTGCTGAGCCAGAATAGCAGAGGCGATATCGGTGCTGACGTTGCCTCCGGAGACGACACTGACGAGACAGTCGCCGTCCACCTTTCCGGCCAGGACGGCGGCAACCCCGGCGGCCGCTCCCGGCTCTGCAGCAAGCTTCGCGCGCTCGTAGAGAAACCGGAATCCCGTCCTGATCTCGTCGTCGCTGACGAGCACGACCTCGACGCCGAGCCGGCCGCACACCTCGATCGCAACCGTGCCGGCGAACGGTGCAGTGAGTGCGTCGGCGATCGTCTTCGGCGTCACCGCCACGGGCTCGCCGGCCGCAAGCCCGAGCGCAAGCGCGTTCGAGTGGTCGGGCTCCACGGCGATCACGCGCACGCCGTGCGGCACGCATGCCGCAGCGATCCCGGTGACGAGGCCACCACCGCCACACGCGACGACGATCGTGTCGACGTCGGGCACGTCCTCGAGGATCTCGAGACCGACGGTTCCTGCTCCAGCGATGACCACCGGATCGTTGAACGGATGGACGAGTACCCGTCCCGTCTGCTCCTGCAACTCGTGAAGCCGCGAGAAACCCTCCGCGGGATCCGCAGCCTCGAGGTCGATCGCGGCGCCATATCCACGCGTGGCGGCCATCTTCGCTGTACTCGCGCCCTGCCACATCACGAGGAGCGCATCGACCTCCTCACTGGCAGCGGCCCACGCGAGCGCCTGCGCGTGGTTTCCGGCCGAGACGCTGATCACCCCTCGCTCCCGCTCCTCTGCGGAAAGAGCCCGTACCCGGTTGAGCGCACCACGCGCCTTGAAGGAGCCCGTACGCTGGAACAGCTCCGCCTTGAGGTGCCTCCCGGGACCGAGGCTCTTTGAGCTGAAGGTCGGCGTCCGGTGCGTTGCGCCTCTGATCGTGGCCGCTGCGCGAGCCACGTCGTCGGGCGTGATGGAGACACCAGGCATCGGGTGATTCTAGAGACGTGCCTCTCGTCGACCGCTGGACGAGCGAGAATGCGCGAGTGGACGACGAGCACCTCCCGATCCGTATCGTCGTCACCGACGACCTCGAGCGGTCGCGTGTCACCGTGTTCTTTCGCCTGCTGCTCGCTCTCCCGCACCTCATCGTGGTGCTCCTCTGGGGCATAGCAGCGTTTGCGGTCACGATCATCCTCTGGCTAGCGCTCGTCGTCGAAGGGAAGGCCCCGCATACCCTGCAGAAGTTCGTGGCGTCGTACCTTCGCTACGCCACACAGGTCAGCGCGTACCTCTATCTCGCGGCCGGACCGTACCCGTCCTTTGGCGGCGCGGCGGGATACCCCGTCGACCTCGAGATCGACCTGGCTCCCCGACAGTCGCGGGGCCGCGTCGCCGTGCGACTCGTGCTCGCGTTCCCGACCTTCCTGCTCATCGCGGCTCTCGGCGGCGGGCTGTCGGGAGGGAATTCCGCAGGCTTCACGTCGAGCTCCTCGGGCTCGGACGACTGGTGGCTGAACGCCTGGGGCCTCGGAGGAATTGCGTCGACGGCAGCGGTGCTTGCGTGGTTCGCAGTCCTCGCGCGCGGACGAATGCCGCTCGGGCTTCGAGACCTCGTCACGTACTGCATCGGCTACACGGCCCATGCAACGGGCTACGTCCTGCTCGTCACCGATCGCTACCCGACGACGGACCCCGGCCGCGTCGTGCCGCTCGTCGAGCTGCCTCCCCACGCGGTGCGCCTCGAGCTCACGGATGAAGTACGCCGCTCACGGCTGACGGTGTTCTTCCGGTTCCCGCTCGCGGTCCCGCATCTCATCTGGCTGATGCTCTGGAGCGTGCCCGTATTCGTCCTCATGGCCCCGACCTGGGTGATCGTCCTCGTGCTCGGTCGGCTGCCGTCGGCGCTGCACCGCTTCTTCACCGCCTGGATTCGCTACTCGACACACGTGATTGCATTCCTCTACGTCGTCGGAGGGCCGTTCCCGGGGTGCACGGGGCGGGCGGGGAGCTACCCGGTGGACATTGCATTCGATCCACCGCAGTCGCAGCGCCGCGCCGTCACCGCCTCCAGGGTGATCCTCGCGATTCCCGCGCTCGTGCTCGCCGGCGCGTACGGCTCGGCCGCACTGCTCGTCGGTCTGCTCGGCTGGTGGGCGGCGCTCTTCACGGGACGGATGCCCGAGGGGCTCCGCAATCTCGGCGCGGTGAGCCTGCGGTACTCGGCGCAGGCCAGTGCATACCTGTTCCTCGTCACCGAGAGCTATCCGTATTCGGCCCCTGCCGTTCGTGATCGGACCCGTAACGTGCAACTCGAGCTTCCGTTCGGCACTCCCCCTGCAGAGCTCGCGGCGATCGAGGCGGCCTGAGGCCGGGTCGCGCGGTCAGGTTCGCCCTTGTCGCCGTCGCCGGCGTCGCCTGGGTGTGGTGTGCCGCGCTTCTCCTTCGCAGCGCCGTCCCGGCGGACCTTCCGTCGGTTCGGATCGACAGCGCCACGGTGTTCGGCAAGGCACTCGTTCGTCGTGCCGAGCATGTCGAGCGCTTCTTCCTCGTCGTCTGGGTGCTGTCCCAGATCACGCTCTTCGCAACGCTCTGGATCTACGCCCGACGTGGCCCGCGCTTCGCACGCGAGTCGGCTGCGGGGCCGATCGGTACCGGCATGCTCCTCGGGATGCTCGGCCTCGGGATCGTCTGGCTCGTGCAGCTGCCCTTCGGCCTCCTCAGCGTCTGGTGGGCTCGCCGCTACGACCTGAGCGAGATCGGCTACGTGGAATGGGCGTTCGGCGGTTGGTTCGAGCTTGCTGCCGGCTTCACCTCGATCTGCGTCACCCTGCTGATCGTCATGTTTCTTGCCCGCAGGCTCGGCGAGGCCTGGTGGATTCCCGGCGCTGCCGTCTTCGTCGTCATCGGCGCGGGCTTCGCGTTCGCGCAGCCGTATCTGCTCCCCGAGACGACGTCGCTCGACGATCCTGCCTTGCAGCGGTCTGCTGACGAGTTCGAGAAGCGACAGGGTGTCTCCGGCATCCCCATCTCGGTGGAGGA
>JAYTJO010000290.1:0-1564 GCA_043730975.1 Thermoleophilia bacterium
GGCACGGCAACAGGAGATCTGGCAGTTTCTCGTCGAGTACACGGACGGGCACGGCTACCCGCCGACCGTGCGGGAGATCGGTGAAGCCGTCGGCCTCGCATCGCCGTCGACTGTGCACGCGCACCTCGCAAACCTCGAGCGTGCGGGCCTGCTGAAGCGGGATCCTTCGAAGCCGCGCGCACTCGACCTGATCGGACACCGCACGATGGCAGCTGCGGCACCCGTGGCGCAGCCGGCCGAGGAGATCCACCGCCTACCACTGCTCGGGCAGATTGCGGCCGGTTCGCCGCTGCTCGCCGAGGAGAACATCGAGGAGCGCATCGCCGTGCCCGAGCCGCTCGGCCGCAGCGCCGACTTCCTCCTCACGGTCCGCGGCGACTCGATGATCGAGGCGGGGATTCTCGACGGTGACACGCTCGTCGTGCGCAAACAGGAGGATGCGTCGAACGGCGACGTCGTCGTGGCGCTCGTCGGTGACGACGAGGGAGCGAACGAGGCAACCGTGAAGACCTTCTACCGTGAGAGCGGCCGCATCCGTCTGCAGCCGGAGAACAGCGCGCTCGAGCCGATCTATGCCGATCACGTGCAGGTGATGGGCAAGGTCGTGGGGGTGTTCAGAAGCCTGCGATGAGTGTTACTGCCCTTGCCCGGACGCTCGACCAGGAGCTCGTCGCGCTCGCGCGCGGAGCGAGCCTCGCCTGCCCGGTGTGCAGCGAGTTCGTCCTGCACATGCACGGGGCCTACGGCCTTGCGATCGCCTGCCCCGAGTGCCGGTCGATCCTGGCCGAGGGACACGACGTGCCCGAGCTCGCATTGCCGACCGTCGCGCAGACCGGCTGACGGGAAGGCGGTCGGGCGGGGAGAGCCTTCACCATCTCCCCGGCTTTTCCTCGATACCGTCGACCGCTGATACGAGTCACACGCAGCCCGGAACCCACGATCCTCGCCTTGCGCGGGCTCGGAAGGAGCGACTCGTCCGGCTTCGTCACTCGCCTCCCGGCTGCCGGCAATGGGCCCGCACCTGGTCCGGCAGCTCGCGGACGCTGATCGGCTTCTCGAGATATCCATCGAACCAGCTGCGTTGGGACCGTCGTCACCGCCCGAGCTCCAGCACAGCGCCATGCCACGCTCCAGGGCGTGGCATGGCATGTGCCGCCCCGCTACCCTCATCCACGCAGGCCGGGTGACCGCGGGCGTGCCGCTTCGGCGACACGCTCGAGGAAAGTCCGGACACCGTAGGGCAGGACGCTGGGGAAACCCCAGACGGCGAAAGCCGATGGACAGTGGCACAGAAAGGAGACCGCCGGAACAGTTGCTGGAAACAGCATCGGCTCCGGTAAGGGTGAAAGGGTGGGGTAAGAGCCCACCAGCGCCGTGGTGACACGGCGGCTAGCCAAACCCCGTCCGGTGCAAGGCGAAGCAGGTTCCGTTGACGCAGCCCGCCGAGGAACCGGGTACGCCGCTCGAGCCGTCAGGTAACTGCCGGCCCAGAGAGATGGTCACCCACGACAGGATCCGGCTTACAGGCCTGCTAATGAAAAGCCCCGCTACCGCGGGGCTTTTC
>JAYTJO010000291.1:0-5676 GCA_043730975.1 Thermoleophilia bacterium
CGAGCGAACCCTTGCGCTCGAAGCCGGAGCGACGCTCCTTCGGCCCATCGATCCGCCGGAGGTGTGGTGCTCGGGCGTGACGTACGAGCGCAGCCGCGATGCGCGGATCGAGGAGTCCGGCAGCGACGTCTATGCCCGCGTCTACGACGCGGATCGGCCCGAGCTCTTCCTCAAGGACGCGCAGTGTCGCCGCACCGTCGGCCCGAACCAGCCGATCGCGATCCGTTCCGATGCGACGTGGAACGTGCCAGAGCCCGAGATCGGCGTCGTCCTCGGTGAAGATCTCTCGATCGTCGGCTACACGATCGGCAACGACGTCTCCTCCCGCGACATCGAGGGCGCGAACCCTCTGTACCTCCCGCAGGCGAAGGTGTTCGCCGCCGCGTGCGCTCTCGGCCCGGCCGTCTACGTCCCCGAGGACTGGTGCGCGCCACTCTCGATCGAGATGACGATCCGCGACGCGAACGGGGCCGTGGTCTTCGAGGGCTCGACGTCGACGGCGAACATGAAACGGAACTTCTCCGACCTCGTCAGCTGGCTCGTGCGCGACAACCCGGTGCCGCCGGGCAGCGTTCTCCTGACCGGCACGGGACTCGTGCCGCCTGACGACTTCACTCTTCTTCCGGGGCACGTGGTCGAGATCCACGTACCCGAGATCGGCACGCTGACGAACCCCGTCATGCGCGCTGCCGACGTACTCGAAAGGACGAACCACTGATGTCCGAAACCGTTTCCGCCACGCCAGCCCGCAACTTCATCGGAGGCGAATGGAGCGAGAGCGAGTCCGGGGAGACGTACGAGAAGCGCAACCCGTGGCGGCCGGATGAGGTGACCGGTGTCTATGCGGCGTCGTCTGCCGACGATGCGATCGCGGCTACAGAGGCTGCATACGAGGCATTCCCCGGCTGGGCCGCGCTGCCGGCTGCCGCGCGCGCCGCCTTCTTCTTCAAGGCTGCCGATGCGATCGAGGCGCGCGTCGAGCAGATCGCGAAGGACATGACCGCCGAGATGGGCAAGCCGTTGCGCGAGGCGCGGATGGAGTCCGCGCGGGCCGCGGCGATTCTCCGCTATTCGGCCGGCGAGGCGTATCGCCCCGCCGGTGAGGTGTACGAGCCGTCGGTCGGGAACCAGACGCTCTACACGCGCCGTCGCCCACTTGGCGTCGTCGGGCTAATCACGCCGTGGAACTTCCCGATGGCGATTCCGGTGTGGAAGCTCGCGCCTGCGCTCATCTACGGGAACACCGTGGTGCTCAAGCTCGGCTACGAGGCGCCGCGTACCGGGCTTCACATCGCAGAGTGCTTCGCCGAGGCGGGGCTGCCGGCCGGGGTGCTCAACGTCGTCACGGGCTCGGGCTCCAGGGTCGGAGCAGAGCTCGTCTCGAACCGTCACGTACGTGCGCTCTCGTTCACCGGCTCGGTTGCCGTTGGGCATGGGGTACGAAACGAGGCGACGGCGCGCAACTGCCGCGTCCAGCTCGAGCTCGGCGGCCACAACCCCTTCATCGTGATGGCAGACGCGGAGCTCGACCGCGCAGCCGAGGCGGCGTTCGCGGGCGCCTTCTGGTCGGCAGGGCAAAAGTGCACGGCAACGCGGCGGATCCTCGTGCAGGACACGGTCTACGACGCGTTCCGGGAGAAGTTCCTCGCCCGCATCGCCGCTGCAAAGGTCGGAGACCCGGCCGATCCCGCGACCGAGGTCGGGCCCGTCGTCGCGGCTGGGCCGTTCGAGGAGATCATGGCTGCAATCGAGCGCGGAAAGTCGGAAGGCGGCACCGTGGCGGCCGAAGGAGTCCGCGCGGATGACACGGGCTACCTGATCGCGCCCACGGTGTTCGAGAACGTCGCCGACGATGCGTTCCTCTCGTGCGAGGAGGTCTTTGGGCCTGTCGCGTCGCTCTACCGCTTCTCGACCCTCGACGAGGCATTGACCCGGGCGAACGCGGTCGAGTTCGGCCTCTCGGCGGCAATCTTCACGCGCGACCTCCACGCGACGCAGCGGTTCGCGAACGAGCTCCAGGCAGGGATCCTCCACATCAACTCGCAGACCGCCGGCGCCGACGTCCACGTTCCCTTCGGCGGGCTCAAGAACTCTGCCTGGGGCCCGCACGAGCAAGGCCGGGCCGCGATGGAATTCTACACCGAGACGGTCACCGTCTACCAGGACGCACCCCTTGGCTGAACGCGTCCTGGTCACAGGAGCGCTCGGCTGCCTCGGCGCCTGGGTCGCCCGCTGCATCCTCGACGACGGCGACGAGGTGATCGGGTTCGACCTCGGCGAGAACCGCGGCCGCCTGGAGCTCGTCCTCGGCGACGACGAATCCTCTGTCCCGCTCGTGAAGGGCGACATCACCGACCTCACTGCGCTCGAGCGCGCTCTCGACGAGCACGGGATCACGCGGGTCGTCCACCTGGCTGCACTCCAGGTGCCGTTCGTTCGCGCCAATCCCCCACTCGGGATGCACGTCAACGTCGCCGGCACGGTCAACGTGTTCGACGCCGTCTCGCGCCGACTCGATCGTATTCCCTCCGTTGCATATGCGAGCTCGGCGGCTGTCTACAACCCTTCGGATCCCTCCCCCGCCCCGGAGTCTGGTGGCACGCGCCCGGCGACGCTGTACGGCGTCTCGAAGCTCGCCGACGAGGGCATCGCGCGCGTCTACCGTGAGGAGGCGGGCGTTCCCTCGATCGGCCTCCGGCCCTACGTCGTCTACGGCCCCGGCCGCGACCAGGGGATGACGTCCGGCCCGACGATGGCGATGCTCGCAGCTGTCCGTGGCGAGCCGTTCCACATCGGCTTCTCGGGGGACGCGGTCTACGACTTCGTCCCCGATGTCGCGCGAGCGTGCGTGATGGCCGCGCATTCGACCGACGGGACAACAGGGGTCTACAACACGCCGGGCGCCTTTGCCGATGTGGCCGACGTCGTCGAGGCGATCCAGGCGGAGGTTCCCGGGGCCGAGCTCACGTGGAGCGGAGACCGGCTCCCGTTCCCACAGGCGCTCGAGGCCGTCGGCTTCGACCGCGACGTCGGCGAGTTCCCGCGCACCTCGCTCGCCGACGGCGTCGCAGCGACGTTGGCGCACTTCCGGCGTACCCTGGCGACCGGCTGAAGCCGGCCACCGGGCGATCGTTGCCCCTCACGACGGCAAATGTCACCTTCGTCGCTCCTTTTCTTGTTGTATCACATGTGATACACTATGGATCATGCGGGCAGTGACCATCAGGGAGCTGCGAAACCACGGCGGCGACGTCATCGACCGTGTGATCGCAGGCGAGCACCTTATGGTGACCCGCGCAGGCGAGCCGGTAGCGGAGCTTGCACCGGTGCGACGCCGCCCGGCTCGAGCCGCGACGCTGCTCGAGCGCTGGTCGCGACTACCGGCCGTCGACGCCAAAGCGCTCCGCGCCGATATCGACGCTGTCGTCGACAGCTCGCTCTGATGGCGACCACGCGAGGCCTACTCGACACGAGTACCGTGATCCTGCTCGCACGACTCGACGATCCCGCGGTGTTGCCGGACGAACCACTGATCTCGGCGATCACGCTCGCGGAGCTCTCCGTCGGCCCACTCGTCGCGCGCGCCTCGGAAGAGCAGGCCCGTCGGCAGGCGCACCTCCAGCAGGCCGAGGCCGACTTCGATCCGCTCCCGTTTGGAGCCAGCGAGGCCCGCGCGTTCGGCCAGGTTGCAGCCTCGTTGCGACGGAAAGGACGCAAGCCGGCAGCGCGCGCCTTCGACGCGATGATTGCGGCGGTAGCCGTCGCGAACGAGATCCCCCTCTATACGTGCGACCCCGATGGGTTCGCCGGCATCGACGGGCTCAGCGTCGTTGCCGTTCCACACCCGGATCGACGCTGAGCTCGGCACCTCGGAACGCCTGAGCAAGCGAGCGCGCTCGCTCCACACCCACACCTGGTACCTCGAGCAAGGCATCGGCGATGCCGCCGCCACTCCCGCAGGTGATCCGAACCGCCGCCGTCGAGACTGTGGCCCTCGACGAGCAGATACGGGAACGTGCAACCCGCCTTCAGCGTGGCGAGCTGGCCTCAGAGATGCCCTCGCCGGACCGCGCTGTGCAGATCGAGCACGGCCTTGCGCTCGACGAGCGTGTCGTCACCGAGCGCATGAAGCTGCCACCGGGTAATCGTCGGGTCTAGGCGGGAGTCGCCGACGGGTGCCGGCGTGTGAGCGCGAGCAGGGCGAAGAACTGCGCCATCAGGAAGGCCGCCGCAACCCAGAGCACGGCATCGAATGAGCCCGTCAGGTCGCGGATCGCCCCGAGAACGAACGGCGACGCTGCCGCGATCGTGTAGCCGAGGCCGAGCATCATCGCAACGAGCGCCCCCACCTTCGCGGGCGTGCGCTCGAAGTCGAGTGGCAAGGTCATCACAAGCGCGAAGAGCCCGCCCTGGGCGATCCCCGCGAGGAGCGCGCCGAGGTACGCGACACCGGGCGCCGCGACGAGGATCACCGAGCCCGTGATGAAGAGGCAGCTCAGGCCGAGGAGAAACGGGCTGCGACGCCCCGTGCGATCGGAGAGCCAGGGGATCAGGAACGACGAGGGAATCGCCGTTAGGTTCATCATCGCGAGGAGCACGCCGGCCTCACCCGCGGTCCAGCCTCGCTCAGCGTAGGCATCCGGCAGCCAGGCATTGAGCCCGTAGTAGGCGCACCCCATAAGCGCGAAGACAGCGACGAGAAGCCATGCCGTGCCACTCCGCCACGGAAGGCGAGGCACGGTTGCCGCTGGAGCCGCGTGCGGCTCCTCGCCTCGCGTCAAGAAGACCCACGCGACGAGCGAGAGCAGCGCAACGCACGAGATCGCAATCAGCGCCCCGCGCCAGCCTCCAAACCACGCCGCGAGGGGCACCGCGAGCGCGGCCGCACTCGTCGAGCCGATCTGGATTCCCGTGGTGTACACGCCGGTACCCGTCGCAGGCCGCTTCTCGAAGTGCTCCTTGACGGAGATCGGCGCGAGGGCATTCCCGATGCCCATCCCGATCCCCACCGGCCACGTGAGGAGGACGACGAGCCAGGCCGATGGCATCGTCGCTCGGAGAATCCCGAAGACGCCGATCAGGGCCAATCCGATCGTCATCGCCCGCCGCGTCCCGATCTTCGCTGCGAGGTAGGCGGCGACGGGGGCAAACAAACCCATGCAGAGGACGGGAATCGTCCCGAGGAGACCGACAACGGCGTGTGAGGTGCCGAACGCGTCCTGGATCGACGGGATCAGCGGGCCGACGCCGACGATCTGTGGGCGCAGCGCCAGCGCGGCGAGGAAGAGCGCGACGAGCGTCGCGGTGGCGCGGTTCGTCACGCTAGTGGCCCATGAGGAAGCGTTGCACCCGAAGACCCCGGCTCGGGATGGGCCGCTTTACAGCAAGCATCAAAGTGGAGCTTGCTGCAACGATCATTACGGGTCTCACGTTGCAGCAAGCCGTCTAGGCGAGAGGCGTTAGAACGTGCCGCTGCCGCGTGGCGAGAAGGGGGAGCGCTTGTTCGAGCACGAGTTCCTGAAAGTGAGCGCTCGCCGAATGCGCTTCCAACGCCTCCTGATCGAGGTAGCGCTCGAAGAGGAAGAACGAATTTGGCTCGTCCGGGTCGCGATGCGCGTCGTACTGCAGGCATCCCGGCTCGGCCCGGGAGAGCGGCATCAACTGGCGGAGGAGCTC
>JAYTJO010000292.1:0-5122 GCA_043730975.1 Thermoleophilia bacterium
GAGGCAGAACCCGCAACCGACGCGGAGTAGCTCTTGCCGTTTTTCGGTCGCGGCGAATCGGCCTCGACACTCGACCTGCTCGTCGTCGGGCTCGGGAACCCGGGCCGTCGGCATGCGCGCGACCGGCACAACGTCGGGTTCATGGTCGTGGATGAGCTCGCTCGCCGAGTGCACGAGGCGTTCAAGGGGAAGTTCAGTGGCCACATCTGCGAGGCACGAGTCGGGCACGCGCGCGTGGCGCTTCTCAAACCCGACACGTTCATGAACGACTCTGGACGCTCGGTTCAACCGGCCTTCGCGTTCTACAAGACATCCCTCGACGCGCTCCTTGTCATCCACGACGAGGTCGACCTCGATTACGGTCGGCTTCAGGTTCGTCTTGGTGGCGGTCTGGCTGGGCACAACGGGCTTCGCTCGATCGCTGGACGGCTCGGCAGCCCTGACTTCCTTCGACTCCGTGTCGGTGTCGGCCGGCCCGACCGGGGCGACCCGCGCACTGTCGCAGACTTCGTGCTTTCGCCGTTCGCACCGGAGGACAATCCGGATGCGCTCGTGATGCGGGCGGCCGATGCAGTGGAATCATTGCTCGCGTCCGGCCTTGACGTGACGCAGCAACGCTTCAACTGATCGGACATCTGCCCGTGGGGCTGTCGTGGAGTAATCGGCACAGTACGGACTGCATCACGGCACACACCGGACACATGTCCCCCGCTACCCTGACCTCAGGGGCGCGAGAGTGCCCCCCTGGGGGAGGTTGGAGGGGCGGGTCGATTCAGCGGAGGATGCGCATCCTCCGCTCGTGATGGGACGCTCGTGATCGGAAGCTAGGATGGGCCGGCGGGGGCGCGTTTCCCGCCTGTTTGCATGGACCAGACACCCCTTCACGCCTTCATCGCGGAACTCGCTGGCAGCGATCGTTTCCAGGCATTCACGAAGTCGTTACCGGGTCGCGCGCGGGTGTCGGAACCTGCGCTTCCGCTCGTCCTCGCAACACTCCACCAGGAGCTTGGACGCGGTCTCCTGATCCTTCTGCCCGAGGACGCAGATGCCCGCGATGCGGCTGAGGGAGCCTCATGGTTCCTTGGCCCCGATATCGTCGCACTGCTGCCGAGCCGCGGCGTCTCACACGCCTCCGGCCTCGAGCCGCCGCCGCACCTCGTTGGCGAAAGAGCCAGAGCTCTCGACGTCCTCGACCGCGGCGGCCTCGTCTGCGCGTCGGCCGCCGCACTCGCCGAGGGGATGCCGCCACCGGACCTGCGACCACAGCCGGTCGGCCTCGTCGTGGGGGAGGAGCCCGGGCTAGACGGTCTCTCGGGGGCACTCGCGAGCGCAGGGTACGAGCGCGTCGATCGGGTCGATCAACGCGGCCAGTTCGCGGTTCGTGGAGGGATCATCGACATCTTTCCTGCGACCGGGCGAGAGCCGTTGCGCGTCGAGTTCTTCGGCGATGAGATCGAGCAGGTCCGAGCCTTTTCACCCTTCACGCAGCGTGCGCTGCACCCCGTCACCTCGGCGAGCGTGTATCCCGCTTCGGAGCGCCGCAGCGAGACCGTCGAGCTCGAGGCCGCGGCCCACCTGTGGGAGACGACAGAGCATGGGGGAAGCGAAGCCCCGAGGCCGAGCGATCTCGTCCCCACCGTTGATCGCACTCCCGACTTCGTCTGGCAGCCTGATGAGGTAAGGGCCGTGTGGGAGGAAGAGGGATTCGAGCCTGTCTCGCTTGTCGGGGCAACGGAGCTCGATCCGTTCCCCCGCGGACAGGCGTTCCAGTTCGAGGCTCAACGTCCCGCCATCGCTGCCCGGGGGCTCGCAGAGGCCGAGAACGAGCTCGCAGGCTTCGTCCGCTCCGACAACCGCGTCGTCGTCACATTCCCACATCGGGGTGAGGCCCTCCGACAGGGTGGCCTGCTGAAGAAGGTCGAGAGCACGATCCAGCCGGATGGCGCCGCTCTACCGCGGGAGGCCTCGGTGCGATTCGCGATCTCGTCGGCCCGACGTGGCTTCGTCTGGAGGGACCTCCGTCTCGTTCTCCTCCCCGACACGCAGGTCTTCCGGAAGCGGCCACCGCGCGCCGACGCGCGGCTCGGACGCGCGCTCGCCACCTTCGCCGATCTTCGTGTCGGGGACTACGTCGTGCACGAGGATCATGGTGTCGGCAAGCTCCTCGGCTTCGAGACCAAGGAGGTCGCCGGCGTCACCCGGGACTACCTGTTCCTCGCATTCCGCGGCGACGACCGGCTCTACGTCCCGCACGAGCAGCTCGGCAAGCTCTCGCGGTACATCGGCGCCGACGCGAAGGCCCCAGCGCTCTCGAAGCTCGGCGGTAAGGCCTGGCAGAACCTGAAGAGCCGTGCCCGAGAATCGGTTCGCGAGCTGGCGGGCGAGCTTCTCGCGCTCTATGCACAGCGGCAGCGCGCAGAGGGGTCGAGCTTCGATCTCGCCAACGAATGGCTCGAGCGACTCGAGGCGTCGTTCCCGTACCGCGAAACGGACGATCAGGCTCGCGCAATCGAGGCGGTCAAGGAAGATCTCGAGTCCTCTCGGCCGATGGACAGGCTCGTGTGCGGTGACGTCGGGTTCGGCAAGACCGAGGTCGCCGTTCGGGCTGCGTTTGCCGTCGCCGTCAACAATCGGCAGGTGCTGGTGCTCTGTCCGACAACGATCCTCGCAGAGCAACACTGGAACACCTTCAGGGAGCGCTTCCGGGACTTCCCGCTCAATGTCGAGATGGTGTCCCGATTCCGCAAGCCTGCCGAGGCGAAGAAGGTGATCGCAGACTTCGCGGCCGGCAAGGTCGACGTGCTCGTCGGCACGCATCGCATCCTCTCCCGCGACGTGATCCCGAGCGCACTTGGTCTCGTCATCCTCGATGAGGAACAGCGTTTTGGCGTTGGGCAGAAGGAACTGATTCGCTCGCTTCGGCTGGAAGTCGATGTGCTCGCGCTCTCGGCGACGCCGATCCCGCGCACGCTCCACATGTCCCTTGCAGGGTTACGCGACATCTCGATTATCGAGACGCCTCCCGAGGGGCGGCGTCCGATCAGGACGAGCGTGGGGGAGTACGACGAGTCCGTGATCAAGACCGCTCTCGAACGCGAGCACGCGCGGGGCGGCCAGTCGTTCTACCTCCACAACCGTGTCGACACGATCGACGAGATGGGGGAAAAGCTCCGTCAGATGTGCCCGGAACTGCGGTTCCTTGTCGCCCATGGGCAGATGCGCGAGAACGAGCTGGAGGAACGCATGCACGCCTTCCTGGCGGGCGACGCCGACGTTCTCGTCTCGACGACGATCATCGAATCGGGAATCGACATCCCTCAGGCCAACACGCTCATCGTTGAACGCGCTGACTCCCTCGGCCTCAGCCAGCTCTACCAGATCCGTGGCCGGGTCGGCCGCTCAGATGTCACTGCGCACGCCTACCTCTTCTACCCGGACGCAACCGAGCTGACGCCCGAGGCACGGGCGCGCCTCGCGACGCTCGCCGATCACACCGAGCTAGGCGCCGGCTTCCAGATTGCGATGCGCGACCTCGAGATCCGCGGCGCCGGCGATCTCCTCGGAGCGGAGCAGTCCGGGCACGTCGCCGCGATGGGATTCGAGCTCTACGTCGAGATGCTGAACGAGGCCGTCGCGGAGCTCTCCGGACGGGCCCGTATGGCTGTCCGCCCCGTCCGTGTCGATGCCCGCGTCGACGCCTTCATCCCTGCCTCGTACGTTGCGTCCGAAGCGCTCAAAATCGACCTACACCGTCGGCTCGCGCTTGTTGAGCACGACGACGAGCTGCGAGAGCTCCGGGCGAGCGTGGAGGACAGGTATGGCCCTCTCCCCGAGCCGGTCGAAAACCTCTTCGCGATCCAGGAGGTAAAGCTCTCGCTCGTCCGGATCGGCGCCGACTATCTCGTCTTCCGTGGGGGGCGTGCGACGGTGGGGCCACTCGCGCTCGGTTCGGACGAGTTGCGGGCGCTCCGGGCCGCCGGCGACACGATCGTGTACACGCAGGCCAAACACGAGGTGTCGCTTCGCACCGACGATCTCGAGGGGGCGCTCGGGCTTGCCAATGCTATTATCGCCGCGCGTTCGGGCCTCTGAATGCCGTTCTCATAGGGGTGAACACGACGGATCCGAACACATCGCAACCGCGAATTAACGCGTCCTCGTCTATACCTTCGGAGTCCCTGTCACGTTGCGCCAACAAGAAAGATTGCCATCCATGAAACCAGCTCGCGTCTTCGTCTCCGTCCTTGTTGTACTCGTCGTGGCGGTCTCGGCTGCCTGCGGAGGCAGTGACGAGAGCGTCCCGGACAATGCGGTCGCGGTCGTCGACGGCACCCCGATTACGAAGGCTGAGCTGGACGCTCTCCTCGTGCGGGCCAAGAAGACGTACACCGCGAGTAAGCGCGCCTTCCCCAAGGCCGGCACGGCTGAGTACCAGAGCCTGCAGACCCAGGGCGTCGCCTACCTCGTGCAGCGTGCCGAGTACGACGCCGCGGCGGAGAACCTGAAGATCACCGTTACCGACAAGGAGATCGAGGCTAGGATCGCGCAGCTCAAGGCGCAGTACTTCGGAGGCGATCAGGCCAAGCTCGACAAGGGGCTCAAGGATCAGGGCTACACGACCGAGTCGTTTCGCGACGACACGAGGGCCCGGATCCTGTCCGAGAAGCTCTATGTGGCCGTGACCAAGGACGCCAAGGTCACCGACGCGCAGGTCGCCACGTATTACGTCGCCAACAAGACGAAGTCCCCGATCTCCACCGTAGAGAGTCGCGACGTGCGCCATATTCTCGTGAAGACGAAGGGCGAAGCGGACAAGATCTACAGCGAGCTCAAGGGTGGCGCTGACTTCCCGACACTCGTGACCAAGTACACCCTCGACGAGGCGTCGAAGGCGGGCGGCGGCAAGATGACGATCAAGCGCGGCGACACCGTCGCAGCGTTCGATTCGACCGCTTTCGTGCTCCCGACGAAGTCGATTTCGCGTCCTGTCAAGACCCAGTACGGCTACCACGTGATCCAGTCCCTCTCCGACGTCCGCCCGGGCAAGACGCTCTCGCAGAAGGCCGCAACGGCGCAGATCAAGGCGCTCCTGCTCGAGAAGGCCCAGCAGGATTCACTCACC
>JAYTJO010000293.1:0-12297 GCA_043730975.1 Thermoleophilia bacterium
GACCTGGCGGACGTCCGCAAGATCGAGGCGATCCCGAGCCTGCTCCGCCTGATCGCCGCCCAGGCTTCGAACCTGTTCAAGGCGGAGACGATGAGCAACGATCTGGGCATCTCCACCAAGACGGTGCAGAGCTACCGCGCGATCACGAAGTTACGCGATGCGCGCGGCGACCAGTTTGTCGCCGGCGCCGTCATCTACACGGGGTACGAGACGAAGGCGTTGACGGAGAAGATCTGGGCCGTCCCGGTCAGTGCACTCTGGGGTGCCGATGACCCTCTGGTCACAAAGATCCTCTCGCCGTCGCCGCGGTGGCGGTGCACGATCGACGCCGCGCTTCTCGACGACGTTGACGAGGGAAGCAGATCCCGTACGTCGTACTGGACGCGCAGTAAGCCAAAGAGACAACACCTTCCTCTAAAAAGATCCGCATTTGCAGGTTTTTTAGATGCGCCCGAGAGGATTCGAACCTCCGACCCGCGGATTAGAAATCCGCCGCTTTGTTTACGAAAACGCCGGTTGAGCCGCCTAGATAAGCCAAATTCAGATACAGGCTTGAGAATTTGTTACCTGAAGATCGGTTGCTTTCTTGTTGGCATATAGGAAAACAACGATCTGCCTCTTCAGTACGTCTGGGGCAGGCGAGACCGATTCGGCGGTGCGGTCAGACGGCATCCACGAGACCGTTAGGCGGGTGGAGAAGACGGTATCGAGATGTCTGCGGCGAGCGATGGGTCGCGCTGTCGGTTACGCCTCGGCGACCGTTTCGCCGTCGAGGTACTCGATCTGCCGATTGTCGTCATCGTCGTGGAACACGCGGATTGTGACAAAGGATGGTGCATCAGATTTTGGTGCAAGCTTCGAAAGTTCCCTGTACGCCGAAATCCGATCTCCTGGCGTCGCCGACACGTCAAGACCGAGCGCGATCCTTTGCAGCTCACGCACCAGGTCGTCTTCACTAACCGGGTCAATCGGTGACGGAGTCGTCTGGCGGTCGATCGTGCTCGAGATCTGACCGAGCCATCGTTCGAGTTGCCGTGAAATACGGGCCCGGTAGGCCAGGAGACTGTTCGGCTCTCCCTTCTTCCCCACAACTCCGCGTTCGGCGAGATCCCGATCGATCGCTTCGAGGATGGCGGTCAGGCCAGCAACTTCGTGCACGGCGACGTGCTGGCTCGCGGTAAACGTGAAAGCGTCGAGGAGACCTGCTGCGATCTCGACCGCTCGCTTCTGCATTGACCGCCCCGAATAGACGCCATGCTTTACGGCGTTCGTGTTTCCGGGATGGGAAGCAACGAGCGTCTTCGCGTGGCCTCTCTCGTTCATACCCCTAGCGTACTTCCGGGAGCAGGGCAGGCTACAAACCGTTGCTGGCCGCACCCTCCTGGTTATCCACCAGGAGTTGGTCGACCACGGCGACGAGTCAGCGGCTCGAGTCGCGAGCCCTGTCGCAGGTTGCGATTCCAGCAGCCAGTCGTTGGGCGACGACGCCAGCCGGGAGCGTGGTGATCTAGTTCGCCTACGTTAGGTCTCACGTCGCGCCGGATGCGCTTCAGCTCTCCCCGCGGCGCTGGTGACGCGTCTTCCAGGATCGCGAGAACACCACCGTTTCTCCTTCTGTGGCCACGAGCGCGGACTCGAGTTGCCAGTCGTCGTCTGCGAACGTCAATGTGCTCTCGGTTTCGATCCGAACATGCCAGTCGCCACGGCCGAACGCTGCCGTGCGGCGCGCGACGGCTCGCGCCGTCGTCGGGTCGGTGGGTCGCACGGAGTAGGTCTCACCTCCGAGCGCGGTGAGGTCGACACCGACATCGCGGATCCGCATAGCACCGAGGTTCCGTACGACCTCGACCCGTGTTTCTGGCTGCCCGCCGGCGCAGCGCTCGATAAGCACGCGGCCACGTTCGAGCGGTGACAGCACGTCGACTTCGAGAGGGGGAGGTGTCCACGCCTTTCCAAACGCCGGAACGGTCTCGGCTGCGGGTGGTGTGCGCACCGGCAGTTCGAGGCTGCCCGCGTGCACTTGGACTGTGACCAGATGAGGGCTAGGGACCGCGAGCGGCCAGTAATTGGTCGAGAGCGCAAGCCGCAGACGATGCCCGGTGGGAAGCTCGTAGGCCACATCGTTGAGCCGGAGATCGATGTGACAGACCCTCCCTGGTTCGAGCGGTTCAGTACGAGTGTTTCCGTTCGGGTGCGAGAGGTTCACGAGGCCGTAGGTGATGCGGGTAGACGTCCCATCGGGCGCGACGTCGAGGAGTCGGGTGGCAAGTTGCCCGTCGGCGACGTCGGCCGACACGTCGAGCTCGAGCCGGGGCCCCCCGAGCAGCTGGAGTGACTGATCGAGCGGATCGCCGTCGAAGAGGAGAGAGCGGCTGTCATCCTCGCGCTGGTCTGTCGGGAGTTCGTCGCCGGCACCGTATGGACACCATTCGCCGGACGCGAGACCGGTGTCGGCCGGCGAGCAGATCTCGCGGTCGACGGGCGCAGGGCGGTCCGCCAGTCTGCTGCCGGCGAGGTGGAGCACCGTCGGAGTCACTGCGGGGCTCGGCCAGACGGGCTCGGTGATCCAGCGGCCGGCTCGTACGTTGAATCGTGCTCGAGGTGGCTCGCTTTCCTGGAGCCACGCGGTCAACATCGGCTCGTCCATCACGCCCGTATCGATACCGCGGAGCCACTGATCGAACCAACGAGCGACGAGGCCGATGAAGTCGATCCGCGGCCCCGGGATCCCGAGATGCGGGTACGCGTGCGCCCAGGGCCCGATCAGCCCTTTACGTGGGCCCGACAGCGTCGAAAGGAGCCGGAGTACGGCGTTCGTGTAGCCGTCGGCCCAGCCACCGACCGCCAACACCGCGGCTTCGATCCGGCCGCCCGGTTGGCTCGGAGCTCCGGCCGTCCAGTACGCATCCCTCGTCGGATGCGACATCCAGCGCCCGGCGGGCGGCTCTACCGCTTCCAGGCGCTCCAGCCACATCTGTCGCCAGCGATCGCCGACGACCTCGGGATCGGGCGGCGTCGCGAGCCATGTGAGGAGCGTCGCTCCGTACTGGAGGTTGTCGTGCAGAAGGCAGCCGCCCATGTAGTGCATGTCGTCCGCGTAGCGGTCGTCGGACGCGCACGTCGTAACGATCGCCTTGAGCGCAGGAGGACGAAGCGCGGCGACCCTGAGCGAGTTGAAGCCGCTCCACGAGAGCCCGATCATTCCCACGGAGCCGTTGCTCCAGGGTTGTCGCGACAGCCAGTCGATCACCTCGAGCGCATCCTCACCCTCCTGGGCCGTGTACTCGTCGAGCAGGACCCCGTCCGAGTCACCGGAGCCGCGGATGTCGACGCGCACCGCAACGAATCCGCGCGATGCGAGTCCCGGGTGCAGGAGCGCATCGTCGCCGCGGTGCCTGTCCCGGCGCCGATAGGGCAGGTACTCGAGAACGGCGGGAGCGGGCAACGCCGCGTCGTCCGGGAACCAGATCCGAGCTGCAAGTCGACAGCCGTCGGCGAGGGGGATCCAGACGGTCTCCTCGACCTGCGTCCGGCTCATTACGCGAGGGGCGAGAGCAACGCGTCGAGGATCGAAGTCGTTTCACCCGCCTCGGGTGTCGCTGACACGAGCTCCTCGATCAGGCCCGCCCGAGAGCCGAGGGCCCCATCGGCAAGCGCGTGGAACTTCGTCGTGATCTCCTCCTCCGACAGCGGCGTCTCGGCATCACCTCGGGCAGGGAGCGTCCTGCTTTCGACGACCTTGCCGTTTCGGAGCTCGACACGTATCCGCGCGAATCGCTCAGCGGGAAATCTCGCGCTCAACAAGGGGTCGTCGACGAGCCGGATCTTCCTGCTGACGGCCAGTACACCCTCGTCGGTGAGGGCATCCCCGGCAATATCGCCCGGCACGAGTCCTCCGCGAACGAGCGCCGCAGCGACGGGGAACGGGAGGCTGTACTGCGCTTCCTCGGTCGTCGCCGGCTCGTGCTGATCGAGGCGAGTCGCTTCGTGGAACGTGAAGACGTCGATCGCCGCGACGTCGTCCGCCACGAAGCCGTGCTGCCGGCGAACCTCCAATGCCGCTTCGATTGCGGGTTGACCCCAGCGGCAGACGGGATACGGCTTGAAGTACAGCTCGAGGATCCGCCAATGCTCGCCTAGGTCGTCCCAGATCTCCCGGACGGCGTCCTCCTCGACCGTCAGGGCCGGAGCGCCGGTGAATCCGTTCGCCGCAAGGGTTGCGGAGCTGACCCCGGTCATGGCACCCCAGCCGGAGCCGTCCTTGAGCATCGTCGGATGATCGATGCAGCGCATCATCTGGCTCCGCGGCCCGTGGTACTCGGCAATGCCGAGCGCGTCACGGAGGCGCTGCTCGTCGAGTCCCCAGAGCCGACCGGCCACGGCAACGACTCCAAGAGCGTTCCACGCGCCGGAGGTGTGGTAGTCCGGCACGGTCGCGTGGAGTGCAATCCCTGCACGGATCGCCACCTCATAGCCAAGCACGAGGAGCGTCAGCAGCTCGCTCCCCGTGATCGATTGCTCGGCAGCATCGACGAGGGACAGGAGGCCCGGCAGCACCGCGGCACCCGCATGCCCCTTCGTGAGGACGTGCCCGTCGTGCGAGTCGACACTGTCGATCGTCATCCCTCCCGCGAGCGCCGCACCCGTCGGACTGGCACGCCGACCGTCGAAGAGCATGCGCGCCGACGGGGCACTTGGCCCTGCGCCGAACTGCTCGACAGCGTGGTCCCGGATGATGCGCGAGAGCTGGGTCGTCGCTCCCGCGGCAGCCGTTCCGGAGAGATCGAGAAGGCACCGCGTGGCCATGCGTTGCACCTCGGGCGGGAGCTCCGCGAACGTCGTCTCCGCGAGCCACGTGTGCAGGAGCGTCACGCTGCTGTCGGAAGGGTTCGATGCTCGGGCGCTCATCCGCTCGTTAGATGTCGGCGTGGAGGAGTGCGACCCGACGCTCGGCAACGTAGGCGTCGAGACGCTCGACGATTGCGCCGTCGAGCTCGGGCTGCTCGTATTGCTCGAGCGTCGACTGCCAGACCGCCGTTGCACGCTCCTCGGCAGTCTTTGCGCCGGCGAGCTCCCACGATTCGTAGTTCTGCCAGTCCGACACGAGAGGCGGGTAGAACGCCGTCTCGTACCGTGCGAGCGTGTGCGGCGAACCGAAGAAATGGCCGCCGGTCTGGACCTCCGCAATCGCCTCGAGCCCCTCGGCGATCTCCTCGGGTGTCACATCCGAAGGCGCCAGGGTCATCGCCATCATCTGCAGCATCTCCACGTCGATCACGAGCTTCTCGAAGGACGCGGTCAGCCCTCCCTCCATCCAGCCGGCCCCGTGATAGACGAGGTTGGCGCCACCGAGCACAGACGACCAGATCGACATCTCGGACTCGTAGGCAGCCTGCGCGTCGACCGCGTTGCTCGCACAGGCGTTGCTGGCTCGGTAGGGAAGCCCGTAGCGCCGGGCGAGCTGCCCCGCCGCGATGGTGGCACGAGCGTTCTCGGGCGTGCCGAACGCGGGAGCGCCACTTCGGAGATCGACGTTCGACGTGAAGGCGCCGTACACGACGGCCGCACCAGGTCGAACGAGTTGGACGAGCGCGATTCCCGCGAGAGCCTCGGCGTTCTGCTGCACGAGTGCGGCGGCGAGCGTGACGGGAGTCATTGCACCCATGAGCGTGAACGGGGTGATCACGCAGGGTTGTCCGTGCTCGGCCATCGTCATCAGGCCGTCCGACATCGCCTCGTCGAAGCGGCGCGGCGAGTTCACGGAGATGATCGTGAAGAGGCAGGGATCGTCGATCACCTGCTCTCGGGTCAGCCCACGAGAGATCGCCGTGATCTCGATCGCGTCGATGACGCGGTCGCGCCCGATCGCGAGACAGTGAAACACGCGATCGGTGTACGTGACATTCGCCAGATACGTGTCGAGGTGCCGCGTAGTGGGCATCAGCTCGATCGGAGGGGTCGGCTGGTTCCCGATGAAGTGGATGACGTCGAAGCTCTGGGCGAGCTTCAGCAGCGTGATGTAGTCGTCGAGGTTCCCGGGCCGACGGCCACGCACTCTGTCCTGCACCGTCGGCGGGCCCGCGACGAGCCCGAAGGCGACGGACGTCCCGCCGGCGTGGATCTTCCTGTCCGGACCGCGTGGCGTAACGGTGAACTCCCGTGGGGCGGTACTCACGGCGGCTTCCACGACATCGCGAGGGATCCGCACGAGGCCCGTCTCGTCGTCGACGATCGCACCGGCCGCCCGGAACGCCTCTCGGGCGCTTGCCCCCATGAACTCGATCCCGATCTCCTCGAGGAGCTTCAGCGACGCCTCGTGGATCGCCTCGACCTGCTCCTCGGTCAGGAGACTGACGGTTCCGAGTGCATTCTCGAGCGAGGTTGCAACGAAATGGGAATGATCGAGCCGGGCTGTGCGACGGGCCGCGCGATCTGTGCGAGAGCGACGCCGCGCACCGCCGCCGTCCGCCGCAGGCCCATCCGAGCCGTCCAGGTCACCGATCGGAGCTGCGTCGGTCATCGTCTGCTCACCCTAGATGAGCAGACCCTCGGCGGAGAGCGCAACGAGCGCTGCTTTGACCTGGCGCAGATCCTCCTCGCCACCGACCGCGATCCGGATGAACGTCCCGTTCGCGTGCGGGTACGGGCGAACGACGACGGCATGCCGGAGGAAGCCTTCAGCGAGGCCGTCTGCATCGTCGACCGGGAAGACGACGAACGGGCTGACGGAGGGAAGCGGCTTCAGGCCGTACTCCTCGAGTGCCGCAACGAGGAGGGTGCGAGCCTCCCGCGTGATCTGCTGGCGGCGCGTCACCTCCTCCGGGTCTTCGAGCGACGCGGAAGCGGCCAGGATCGCCGCGTCGGATACGTCGTACCAGTGGCGCAGCGCACTGACGGCGTCAGTGAGCCAGAGAGGGCCGATGACGTAGCCGATCCTGAGCCCCGCGAGGCCGAAGAGCTTGGAGAACGTGCGTAGCACCGCCACGTTCGGACGCTCGCGGGTGAGGGCTGGCCCGTTCGGGTAGTCCGGGTCGTCGATGTACTCGGCGTAGGCCTCGTCGATGACGGCGACGACATTTTCGGGCACGTCGTCGAGGAAGGCATCCAGCTCGGCCGCCGTGCACATCCCGCCGGTCGGGTTGTTCGGATTGCAGACGTAGACGAGACGCGTCGAGGGGCCGACGGCCGCGGCCATGGCCGGAAGGTCGAGGCGGCCGTCCGGGAGAACCGGGACCGCGACCGGAGTCGCACGCGCCCGCAGGGTGTCCTGCGCGTAGCTCACGTACGACGGATCCGGCATCACGCACTCGTCGCCGGGCCGAAGCAGCGCAGCGCAGATCAGACCGATCAGTGCGTCGGCGCCGTTCCCGAGCGCGATCGCGCCGACGGGGACATCGTGGCGCTTCGCGAGCGTCTCGAGGAGGTCGGCGCCGAGCTCGGGGTAGCGATGGGCGAAGCCAGCTGCGGCCTGCGCAGCAACGACGGCCTGCGGGAACGGCCCGAACCACGCCTCGTTCGCGTCGAGGCGTGCCAGTCGTTCGACGCCGAGCCCGCGCTCGAGCTCGGCCGCCGGAACGCCGGGCTCGTAGCGCGGTATGAGCGGATCGACGAGCTGTGCCTCGCGCCCCGCGTTGTTAGGCGTTCTTGACCTCCTGCCAGGCACGATTCCGGATCTTCGTCGCTTCCTCGCCGAGGAACGTCTCGAACTCGATCGTCTGGACAGCCTTGTCGTCGAACTTGAGGCTCGGGTTGGACGTGATCGACTTCTTGATGTACGGCTCCGCGGCGGGCATTACGTACGCCGCACCCGTGTTGTTGATGAACCCGGCGTAGTTCTTCGGCTCGAGCAGGAAGTTCATGAACGCCTCGACCTCGGGCAGCTTGTCGGTGCCCTTAACCGCAAGCCAACCGTCGAGATACGCGGGCATGCCCTCCTCGGGCGCAACCCACACGATGTTCGGGTTCTCCTCCTGGGCGGCCGCGATGTCGTAGTCGTAGGAGCTTGCGAGGAACGCGGTGCCCTTGAGCAGCGGCTTCGTGAAGTCCGTCGCGAGGAATGCCTGCAGGTCTGGCTTGATCTCGATCAGAGCGTCGCGCGCAGCATCGATCTCCGATTCCTCTGCCGAGTTAACCGAGTAGCCCCTGTAGAGCAACGCCACGCCCAACGTGTCGACGTCGTAGTCGATCATCGTGGTCTTGCCCGAATACTTCTTGGCGAGCGCCCAGAAGTCGGCCCAGCTCGTTGGCGTCTCCGAGATGAGATCCTTGCGATACGCGAAACCGGTCTTACCGAAGTCGGTCGGCGGACCCCAAGGATACGAGTCGCGGAAGTGCTGATCGACGTTCGAGACGTTGGGGATGTTGTCGAAGTTCACTTCCTGCAACAGGTCGCCGGCCTCGAGCTGTGCCGCGAGCACGGGGCCGCCGAGCGACATGTCGTAAGAGTCCTTGTTCTGCGCGATCTGGGCTGCTGCTGCGGAGACGCCCGAGGTCAGGCCCTCGACCTGCTTCACCGAGACGCCCGTTGCCGCCTTGAAATCCGCGACGGTCGTCTTCCCCATCCAGTCGGGGTAGTTCATCATGATGATGGTTCCGGAGAGGGGCGCCGCAGTCCCCTTCTTGTCACTGCCGCACGCTGCCGCAATCAGCGTCACATACGAGATCCCTGCGATCTGAACGAGCCGTCGACGCGACATCCGAGGGTTGTAATCAGGCAACTGCGGCGTACCGATCGACGTCATGCTTTCTTTCCTCCCCGTCTCGAAAAGATCTGGAACGCCAGGACACGACGGCGCGAGCCTCTCTTCTACCACGGGCGTCCCGGACAACGCAAACGCCCGTCGACGCCGGCTAGGTCTAGTACGTCCCCGGTCGCCTGTCGGCGAGAACATCGTTGGACGCCCCCCAGCTCTTGTCGTCTGCCCGTGCCACATCGAAGCTTCCCAACGCGATCGCGGGCGCGTCTCCGGTCGGCGGACCTGCGACCACGACACCCTCTGCGTCGATCACGAGCGCCGCGCCGAGCCACTGGTTGCCGCGCTCGGTGAGGCAGCGGTCAGCGACGACGACATTGACCCGGTTGAGATGAGCTGTCGCAATGGGAACGATGACCTCGAGATGCGGTAGCGCCTCTTGCCTCGTGGAGAGGCTCAGATTGCTCGGGTAGGCGAGGATCTGGGCGCCGCGCAGCGCAAGGGAGCGGGCGAACTCGGGAAACCAGAGGTCGTAACAGATGCCGACGCCGAGTCGGCCGACGGCCGTCTCGACGACAGGCGGTGGATCTCCTCCTTCGCTGAAGATCGCCTTCTCGATCCCCCAGAGGTGAATCTTGCGGTACACGCAGAGGAGAGTGCCGTCGGCATCGATGGCGACAGCGGAGTTCCGGAGATTGCCCTCGGCGTCGATCTCGCAGATGCCCCCGACGATCACGACGCCGAGTCGTGCGGCGGCAGCGGCCCACGCATTCGAGGCAGGCCCGGGGATCGTCTCGGCGAGCTCGCGCGCCTCGTCCTCGCCCTCGAAGCTGTAACCCGACGTCGAGAGCTCGGGGAGGACGATCAGGCGCGCGCCCGCCTGTGCCGCCTCTTCGATCGCGGCGAGCGTGAGCGCGAGGTTCCCGGCTGGATCCCCAAGCGTCGGCCCGAGCCGGATCGCGGCTGCCGTGACCATGATCGGCCGGGTCACGCCTCGGCGCTCCCTTGCGAGTCAACCCGCAGCTCTGCCGACCGGAGAGCGTGACGAAGAGCTCCACGCCGGACGGCCTGCGCTCGAGAAACGTCGTCTGGCATCACCTCGAGGATCGCCGCCTCGGTTCTGTTCGGCCGAACGACGAGACTCTCGACCTCAACGGGAGAACCGGCCACGTGGATCGACCCCGTCGGTGGCATCACGAAGCGGTGTGTCACGCGGATCGAACCGCCCGGGACGGTCGAGCATCCAAACAGGTCATCGACGCACGGGTTTGCGATGACGAGGCAGTCGACGCGCGCACGCAGTTCGAGATGATCACCCGCGGTCGTCTGCGTCGGGTGCCAGCCGATCTCACCGCTCGACGCGAGCGTCGCCGTGAACCAGAGGTTGAAGGGATCGGGAAGCTGGTCCGGCCGGATGTCCCAGAGAGCGGCCGCAGCAGCGTGGACGTCAGCGCACGAGGGCTCGCCGCGAGCGCCGACTCCGGCGTACTCGCCCGGCGTGCACGCGGGGTGGAGAAGGTCATGTCCCGGGGCCGTGTCGGCGATGATCTCCAGCAGGGGCCGCTCGTGGGGCCAGGCCGACCACAGCGAGGCGCCGATGCCGGGAGACCCGCCTTCACGAGACCGCGTGATTGCCGGCGAGAACCGCTCACCTCCGGCTCCCCGACCCCAGGCAAGGAGGTCAGCACACTGTCCCCCTGTCGTCTGTTCGATCCGCAACGTGTCGCGAGCAGCCAACTGCACGCACGCCGCCTCACCCTGATGGACGACGATCGTCTCAGTGGAGCTCATCGTCATCCGCGAGATCGAGATTCTCGCGCTCCGCTTCGGCGCAGAAGGCACGTGCGATGTACTCCTCGAGAGGCTGGCCAGGGTCGTCCCTGTCCCTTGCATCACGCAAGAGAGCGAGCTGGCGTGCGGTGAATGCGACCTGGAGCTCCACGGGGTCACCCTAGATGACCGATTCGCTTCCGGAAACGGCTCCAGGTTGCGCCGGCCCGGCCGCCGCCAGTACCGTCAAGGTATGGACTCCGTGTTGCGCATCGACAACATCGACGTACTCTGCACTGACCTTGACGCCATGGTCGCGTTCTACCGCGACATCGTCGGCGTACCCTTGCTCCTCCCGTACGACGCCGAAAGCGGCTGGGCCGGGTTCCAGGCGGGAGACGTCTCGATCTACATGATCCGTGTCGAGGGCGCGGCGCAAGCGCGGCGCGTGCCCGGCGACGGCCCGCCCGGGTTCGAGTCGTTCGCGTTTGCGGTTCCCGACCTCGAGAACGCGATCAACGAGCTCACAGCCGCGGGAGTCGAGTGGGCGAGCGAGATCGTCGAGTCGGACTGGTATCGATACCGCAGCTTCTACGATCCCGAGGGGAATCTGCTTCACGTGACCGTGCCCGACCGGCGCGCACTCGGGCTCGACGGCGGATGACATCCGGTCGCGCAGCGGCCGGTCTCCCGGCCGGGATGGCGGTCGTCGATTGCGAAGTCCACGCGGCGGAACCAAGCATCGAGACGCTGTTCCCCTACCTCGACGACCACTGGCGCGAGGTTGCAACGACGACGCAGTTCCGCGGCCCGACCGATAGCGCCCACCCGCCGAGTGCGGCCACGTCGTTGCGACCCGAGTTGGTTGGCGTCGAGCCTCCGGCTGCAAGTTCGGTCGAGGACGTGGCACGGAACGCGCTCGACCCGTGGGACGTCCAGGCGGCGATCCTGGTCTGCTCGTACTCGGCAGAGGCGATCAAGAACCCGGATGCCGCGGTGGCACTGACCCGGGCAGTCAACACGTGGCTCCAGCGCGAGTGGCTCGACCGCGATGAGCGACTACGAGGCTCGATCGTCGTGCCCGCGTCGCCCCAACTCGCGGCCGACGAGATCGACCGTGTGGCAGAGGACTCACGCTTTGTCCAGGTGTTGCTTCCGGTGCGGTCATTTGCGCCGTACGGCAACCGGCTCTGGTGGCCCGTGCTCGATGCAGCTCACCGTCACGGGCTCGTCGTCGCGATTCACTTCGGCGGATACCCCGGCAACCCACCGACGGCAGTCGGCTGGCCGACGACGTACATCGAGGAGTTCGTCGACGGCGCGAACGCCTTCCAGTCGCAGCTCATGAGCCTCGTCGCCGAGGGAGTGTTCGATCGCTTCGAGGGCTTGCGCGTGATCTGCCTGGAGAGCGGCTTTGCGTGGATGCCGAGCCTCATGTGGCGCTTCGACCGGTTGTGGCGGGCGCTGCGACGCGAGATTCCGTGGACGCGGCGAGCTCCGTCGGAATACCTCCGCGAGCACGTGCGCCTCTCGACGCAGCCGTTCGATGTCCCCGATTCCTTCGAGTTCGACCGCATCGTCGCGCAGCTCGACTGCCCCGAGATGCTCTGCTTCGCGACGGACTATCCCCACTGGCAATTCGCAGGCGACGCCGACGCGGTTCCCCCCGGCGTCGCCGACGTGCTCCTTGACGCCATCATGGGTGGGAATGCCAGCGCCCTCTACAACCTGCGCCCATGACTCCTGATCCGGCTAACGAGCGCCGCACTCCCGGCATCGTCGATTGCGACGTGCACAACGCGCTTCCGGACGACGACGCGCTCGCGCCCTACAT
>JAYTJO010000294.1:0-2047 GCA_043730975.1 Thermoleophilia bacterium
TACGAGATCGCCTGCGGGATCGTCTCGCGGGCCACCCGATCGGAGCGTGAGGTCGTCGATGAGTGACGTTGTTGGGTACCGCGTGGCCATGCAGGAGGAACGTTCCGCAGCCCTACGCGGACGCGTCCAGCAGCTCCTTGCTCCCCTCCACGGTAGCGAGCGCGCGCTCGACAGCGGGTGCGGGGCGGGTGCGCTTGCCTTCGCCTTCGCACCACTCGTCGGGAGTGTCGTCGGAGTGGATCTGTCCGACGATCTCGTTGCGGCCGGCCGAGAGCTGGCCCCTGCGAACTGCGAGCTCATGGTGGGAGACGCGACCGCGTTGCCGTTCGAGTACGGCTCGTTCGACATCGTCGGCTGCATGCGCGTCCTCCATCACGCACATCGCCCGGAGCTCATCGTCTCCGAGCTCGCCCGCGTGACGCGCCCGGGTGGCCGGATTCTTCTCGTCGACCAGATCGGCGCCGTCGACCCGGTCGTCTCGGCCGAGACCGATCGCTTCGAGCAGGCGCGCGATCCTTCACACACGAGGCTGTTGCCCGACCAGGACATCCGTGGCTTCCTCGATGCGAACGACCTCGACGTGCTGACGAACGAGATCGCGCCGGAACAACGAAACCTCGAGCGCTACCTCGATCTCGTCGGCCTCGAGGGCGACGAGCGTCGGCGCGTGAGTGGCATGGCGCCGGGCGCCGTCTACGAGGTCGAGATCGGCTGGTACGTCGCCCGCAAGCGCGGCGGCCTCGTCCGGTGACAGGCTTCAGCCTGTCTCCCGGGTTTTCCGCCCTTCAGACCGATTCGCCCCTGTGTGCCGACATGCCGACGAACCGTGCCACGAGCCCGGGCGCCACCGCCTGTGCGATCCCGACGAATCGGTAGGGGAACCACGGCACGACGCACTCGCTCTTCCCCTTCTCGATCGCCTTCACGACAGTGTTCGCGACATCCTCCGCCTCGATCACGAAGCGGCGCAGGAGACGGCTCTTGAGCACCTTCTTCTGCGGAAACCCCTCCGTCTCGACGAAGCCAGGGAGGATCGAGTGCACCTGGATGCCCGAGTCGCGTAGTGCGGCACCGAGTGACCGCGAGTACGCGAGCTGCGCGTGCTTCGAGGCGGCATAGGCGCCCGCCGGTGCAAACGCGACGGTGCCCGCGACCGAGACGAGGTTCACGATGTGCGCCCCGCCGGCCCGCGCGGCAGCCTCGAGCCCGGGCATGAAGACCCGCGAACACCAGACGCCGCCGAGGTAGTTGACGCGCATGACCTCCTCGACGAGGTCGATGTCGACCCCGAGGAACGTCCCACGAGCGGGCATGCCGGCGTTGTTGACGAGGAGGTGAACCGTGGGATGACGCTCGAGGACACGGGCTGCGAGCGCCTCCACGGCTGCCCGGTCTCCGACGTCGCAGAGCTCGATCTCTCCGCCGATCTCGTCGGCGAGCGCGCGGAGCCGATCCTCCCGGCGCGCGACGAGCACGCACTTCCAGCCGCCGCGCGTCAGCGTGCGTGCGATTGCTTCGCCGATACCCGACGATGCTCCTGTGACGACGGCGATCCGTTCCACGACCTCTCCTTCTCCGACGAGTGGATTCGACGCGAGCTCGTCCCGAGCGTACCTCCAAGTTCTCTTACGGATTGCGCACACAGCATTCATGTCACAGGAATAGCTTCCAACCCATCGATCAAGGAGGCAGTGCGATGTTTGTCGGAAATCAGCGCCGCCTGCGGGCCGGGTTGGCCCTCGCGGTACTCGGAATCTCGGCGGTCGCTGCGGGCACACTGGCCGGTAGTGGCGGGACATCGAGTCTTGCGCAGGGAACGACCAACGGCCGAATCGCCTTCGTTGTGGATGGCGGCCTCTCACTCGTCAATCCCGACGGAGCGGGCATCTGGGGCATGCGCGAGCTTCTACCGGGTGACGCGGATCCGGCCTGGTCCCCCGACGGCCAGGTGCTGGCAGTGGCGAGTCGTTGGCCGACAATGAGCGGGATCCGGATCAGCGACGCGACCGGGAAGGCGCTGCGGATGCTAACGAGCGATGCCGGTGAC
>JAYTJO010000295.1:0-2354 GCA_043730975.1 Thermoleophilia bacterium
GGAGCCTGCCGATACGGGACGTATCGGGGCGACCGAGGACGAAGCAGCGTGCCGCCCAGCGCGTTCAGACGGCCCGTGCTTCTTTGAGTTAGAGCCTCTCAGGCCCAGAGATCCACCCAGCGAGCGAATAGCGTCCGTCCGTCTGCCTGCATCTCGGCCATCGAGGCCCGGAACTCTGCCAGCAGCCGATCGAGCCCGCCCGCGCCGAGCACCTCGTCGGCCGAGGAGATATATGCAGGAACTCTGGCCCACTCGTCTGCCATCGCCTCGTCGACCTCGACGTGGAACTGCACGCCGTAGGCGACATCGCCGACACGAAACGCCTGATTCGGGTACGCCGGAGACGTCGCGAGCAGCGTCGCGCCCTCCGGAAGATCGAACGTGTCCTGGTGCCACTGCAACGTCGGGCGCGGCCAGGCGAGACCCGCGAAGACAGGATCGACGAGCGCCTCGGGCGTCGCGTGGACGGGGAGGATGCCGACCTCCGGCAGCGGACCACGCACGACCTTCGCGCCGAGGGAGGAGGCGAGGAGCTGCACGCCGAGGCAGGAGCCCCAGAACGGCGTCCCACCGCGTACGGCCTCTGCAATCAGCGCCTTCTCGGCGACGAGCCACGGATGCTCGTCCTCGTCGTTGACGCTCATCGGCCCACCCATCGCGACGATCGCGTCGATACCCGCGAGGCTCGACGGCAGGAGCTCGCCCTCGTCGAGCTCGACGCGCAGCAGCGTTGCGCCGCGCTCGTCGAGGACGTCCTCGAAGACGCCGGGGGGCTCGCAGGCGATGTGCTGGAGAACGAGGACGTTCACGAGGGCTCGACGGTACCGGACGCAGGCGGTTCGGCGAGGCTGCCGGCGGAGAGCTCCAACTCGAGCTCGTCCAGCGCCGAGCGGAGCAGTGCGATGCGCTCGACAACGGGTGCGGACGCGTCGAGGTCGACGACCGGACCGGCCCTTTCGGGATGCGCGTCCTGCACCGACCTGCGTCGCTCGGACTCGCGTGCTTCCTCCATCGAGTTGAGCACGATCCCGATCAGGACGTTGAGGACGACAAAGGCCGCGATCAGGATGAAGCTGACGAAGTAGATCCACGACCAGGGGTGAACGTCCATCCCCTCGTACATGTAGTTCGGGAAGTTCTCGAGCGTCAGCATCACGAACAGCGTCAGCATGGCGCGTCCGATGTTGCCCCAGTGCTCCGGGATCGCATCGGCGAACATCAGCCAACCGATCATCCCGTAGACGAACAGGATCGCCGCGGTGATCCCTGCGACCGACAGGAGCGGCGGCACCGAGCGCCAGACCCCGAGGAGGAGCACCCGAAGATCGGGAAGTAGACGCACGACCCGCATCAGCCGGGCAAGCCGGGCCATCCGCAGCAACGTCGCGTTTTCGCGAACGCCCGGAATGAAGACGGACCCGATCACGATGAAGTCGAAGATGTTCCAACCACTCCGGAAGAAGTTCCACGGCTGTCGGCCGTAGGACAGGATGCGAAGCGAGAGCTCGACGACGAAGACGACGAAGCAGAGGTCGTTGATCAGGTGGAGCTGCGAGCCGAAGCGGTCGTCGATCGTCTCGTAGGTCCCGAGCGCGAGCACGAGGGCGTTGAGGAGGATCACGCCGACGATGAACGCCGTGAAGCCCGAGGAGTCGACGAATCCGGCGAGCCGGTTCCGGTGGACGGCGGTCATCTCCGTATGAATACCGATTCGCGCGGATACGAGTGGAGACAGCAGCGGCTTGCGCAACGCGCACATCCTCCCTCGGATGGGTGATCCCTCGGGGCGCGGGCCTGGGCGACGGCTCCGAGGCCTATGATGTGGGATCGCCCCCTTCGACTGGAGGTCTACCGTGCGCCGTCTCGTCTTCCTCGCCGCTATCGCCGCTACGGCTCTCGTTGCTGCCGCCTCCGCATCAGCCCGATCACAGGTCAGCTGCAGTACCGCGATGACGATCAGCGGAAACCAACTCATTGTCATCGGCACCGGCGTCAACTGCGCGACGTCGAAGTCCATCGTCCGCGGGGTGTTCAACGCGCCGTCGATTGGAACGCAGAGGATCGGGGGTCTGCGCCTCACCAAGCTCCGCTCTCCGCGTGCAGGCTGGAAGTGCATCACTCAGACACCGATCCGCGCCAAGGGTGCCGGGTGCTCGAAGACGGGGACGAATCTCAGGGTGATCTACGTCAACACGTCCGGCTGAGCGGCTGCGGCCGGTCACGTTCCTCCTTCAGGAACGCGCGAAGCGAGCAGAAAGAGAGCGCGTGTCTACGCCAGCGTATCCAGGATCGTCGAAATGTCGTTTTCCGTCGTGCGCGGGTTGACGATGGCGAACCGCGTGATCGTCTCGTCG
>JAYTJO010000296.1:0-7108 GCA_043730975.1 Thermoleophilia bacterium
GCGGCGCGCTCCGCGTTCGCCACGGTCGAAGGCCCCATCGAATCCGGCTCGCTCGTCACGCAGCGGTTCGAACGCAATGACGAGGGCCGCTTCGAGCGCCAGATCGCGGGTGAGCTCCTTCTTCGCACAGACGCGATCGTCGAGCGAGGTCGCGGTGGCGACACGATGCGGATCGATGTCGCGCAGTTCGACGCGCTCTGGACACGGTACGACAGCGGCGACTTCGGCTCCGGCGATGCAACGCGCGCGCTCTACGAGATCGACGTTGCGGGCGAGCCACTGCCGGTTGCGCTCCTCGACGTCGACCGCGAGCAGAACCCCGGCATGACGCGGCCGACGCATGGCCCACAGCGCATCGTCCTCGCCTGAACGCTGCCGATGGCGACCACGCGATACCTGGTGCGAGATGTCGACGAGGCGGTGTCGTTCTACGGCGACCTGCTCGGCTTCGAGCTGGTCGCGCGGATGGGGCCTGCGTTTGCCACCGTCGAGCGCGACGGGCACAAGCTCTGGCTCAGTGGTCCGCAGACGTCCGCTGCTCAATCGATGCCGGATGGGGCCTTGCCAGTGCCGGGCGGGTGGAACCGGATCGTTGTCGAGGTCGACGACGTGGCGTCAGCTGTCGAGCGACTCGTGGCCGCAGGCGTGCGTTGCCGCAACGAGCCACTCTCCGGCCCGGGTGGAAAGCAGGTGCTGATCGAGGATCCGTCGGGAAACCCGATCGAGCTGTTCACACCGCGCCACTAACCGCAGTCGCGGCCGGGCTGGCGTCTAGGCTTGCACCATGCCCCTTGGCCTCGTCACCGCAGGTGAGTCGCACGGCCCCGCGCTCGTGGCCGTCCTCACCGGCCTGCCGGCGGGCCTCAAGCTCGAGAGGGCGTTGATCGACGCGGATCTGCGCCGTCGCCAACTCGGGTACGGCCGCAGTCCACGACAGCAGCTCGAGACGGACACCGTCGAGGTGCTCTCCGGCCTCCGGCAGGGCCGAACGCTCGGCACGCCGCTGACTCTCGTCGTTCGCAATCTCGATCACCAGAACTGGACGTGGGGGATGAGCCCCTTCGAGCCCGAGGGTGAGCCGCAGGGGAAGGGCGTCAAGGCGGTTACGCTCCCGCGCCCTGGTCACGCCGATCTCGCGGGCGTCCTCAAGTACGGCCACGACGACGTGCGTAACTCGCTCGAACGGGCGAGCGCCCGCCACACGGCGGCTCACGTCGCAGCGGGTGCCGTTGCCAAGGCCTTTCTCGCCACGATCGGGATCTCCGTCGCGGGCCGTCCGCTCGAGGTTGGCGGTGCGAGCGGCGAACACGGCATGCGGGAGGCAACCGATGCTGCGCGCAAGGATCGCGACACGCTTGGAGGCATCGTCGAGGTCGTCGTCGAAGGATGTCCACCGGGCCTCGGGTCGTATGCCGAGAAAGTCGATCGGCTCGACGCGCGCCTCGCCTTCACGCTGATGGGTATCCAGGCGGTCAAGGGTGTGGAGATCGGAGACGGCTTCGCGCTCGCCCGTGTCCGCGGCTCGGAGGCCCATGACGAGATCAACCCTGGTCTTGTGCGCCGCACGAACCATGCAGGTGGGCTCGAGGCCGGAATCACGAACGGGGAGCCTGTCGTGGTGCGCGCTGCGATGAAGCCGCTCCCGACGCTGATGAAGCCGCTCGACTCCGTCGATCTCGAGACGGGCGAGGCCGCGCAGGCGCTCGTCGAGCGCAGCGACGTTCAGGCCGTTGAGGCGCTCGCCGTCGTTGCGGAGGCAGCGGTTGCGTGGGAGATCGCCGTCAGCGCCCGGGACAAGTTCGGCGGCGACGCAAACGTCGATTTCGTTGCAGCGCACCGCGCCTACCTCGAGCGCATCCGGTGGCCCCGCACGCTCTGACGCATCACCTTGCGCTCACCGGCTTCATGGGCGCAGGCAAGTCGACGATGGGAGCGCAGGTCGCGCGCCGCCTCGGTCGTGGCTTCATCGATCTCGATCGGGAGATCGAAGCTCGGGCGGGCGTCACGATCGCGGAGCTCTTCGCACGAGACGGTGAGGCGGCGTTCAGAGCGCTCGAGGAGTCGATTGCCGCATCCGCCCTCGATGCCGCTGACCTCACGGTGATCGCGCTCGGTGGCGGTGCCGTCCTCTCCGCCGAGACACGGGAACGCTTGCAGCGCCGCGCGTTCACCGTGTTGCTCGACGTCGACCTCGACACTGCCTGGCAGCGCGCCTCGCGCAGCGCCCGGCCACTCGCCTCCGACGAAGGTGCATTCCACGCGCTGTTCCAGGAGCGCGTACCCATCTACGAGGAGGCCGCTGACGCACGCGCCCGCGACATCGACGGAGTCGTGCTCGCGGCGGCCGGTATCGAAGTTGGTATCGGCACGATCGACCTTCTCGGCGAGTTCGTGCCCGGTAACGGCCCGATCGAGATCGTTGCCGACTCGACGGTTGCGGGCATTCACGGCGTCGCCGTGCAACTCGCGCTCGGAGCGCGAGATATCGCTACACACGAGGTGCCCGCGGGCGAGCCGGCCAAGGCGATCGGGGTGCTCGATCACCTCTGGCGGTCTCTCCGGATCGGGCGGGACGGGACGATCGTCGCGCTCGGCGGCGGGTGCACGACCGATCTCGCGGGATTCGCCGCAGCGACCTGGATGCGTGGCGTCCCATGGGTGGCGGTGCCAACGACGCTCGTCGGGCAGGTTGACGCGGCGATCGGCGGCAAGACTGCGGTCGATCTCCCTGGCGGCAAGAACCTGGTCGGTACGTTCCACTGGCCCGCGCGGGTCGTGATCGACCCGGGAACGCTCGAGACGCTGCCCGAAGCCGAGATGAGGAACGGGATGGCAGAGGTCGTCAAGACGGGACTCCTGATGGGGAGCTCGGTCTGGGAACACCCGCTCGCCGAGCTCGTGCGTCGGTGCGCCGCGTTCAAGGCAGCCATCTGTCTCTCCGACCCGCACGACCACGGGCCCCGCAATCAGCTCAACCTGGGCCATACCTTCGCCCACGCGCTCGAGGCCGCCGCGGGCTACGACCTTCCGCACGGCCAGGCCGTAGCGCTCGGACTTGTTGCGGCGCTACGGCTCTCGGGCAACGACGAGGCGCTCGCCTCTGTCAGGAGCGAGCTCGACCCGAAGCCCGTCAGGGTCGACCGTGATGCAGCCTGGGCTGCGTTGGCCCGCGACAAGAAGGCCGTCGGCGGAGTGCCACGGCTCGTGCTGCTCGAGCGCAACGGCGAGCCGACCTGGGGCAACGAGGTCGACCCGGCCGAGATACGTGCGGCGCTCGACAGCCTCATTGCCTAGGTTGGCATTCTGTCTTTTTGCCCCTGGGGTCGATGGTCGCTGTTCTCGTTCCCGGGAGAGGCTGCGCCATCTCCCCTACGGGTATCGGTGCAACGGGTCGGGGCCAGGCATTAGAGTCGGCGCGTGCGCATCGATGTCCTCAACGGAGTGAACCTCAACCTGCTCGGTCGGCGTGACCAGGCAACGTATGGCGACCAGTCGATCCAGGATCTGGAGACGCAGGTTTATGCCTGGGCTCGCGACCTCGATCTGCAGGTCCGCTGCCGGCAGACCAATCACGAGGGCGAGTACGTCGGCTTCATCCACCAGGCACTCGGGACGGCCGACGGCCTGATCGTCAATCCCGGAGCCTGGACACATTATTCGTGGGCGATCCACGACGCACTCGAACCATTTACAGTGCCGTTCGTGGAGGTACACCTCTCGAACGTCGACGAACGCGAAGAGTGGCGCCGGCAATCGGTCCTCGCAGGCCTCGGCGGCATGCGCGTTATGGGCAAAGGCTTCGAGGGATATCGCGAGGCACTCGGGCTGCTCGCGGAGAGACGCCCATGAGCCGGATCGACCGACTCGCGGCCGGGCTCAGCGAGCCGCTCCTCGTCACCGACGGGGTCAACGTGCGCTATCTGCTCGGCTTCCAGAGCTCGAATTGCGCCGTCCTCGTCGAGCCAGACGGGTCCGCAACCCTGTACACGGACTTCCGCTACCTCGAGGCTGCCCGGGCCGTCAAGGGCGTTGAGGTAGTGCAGACACGACGTGATTTCGCCGGAGCGCTCTCGGAGTTGCTCGCCGACCGGCGCTACGGATTCGAGGCGTCCCGCATCTCCTACGCGCACTGGCAGACGCTCGGGGCGGGTGGAGCTGACCTCGTTCCGACGCGTGGGCTCGTGGAAGCGCTCCGGCTCGTCAAGGATGACGCCGAGATCGATGCGATCCGGCGAGCGTCGGCGTTGTCGGACGCCGTCTACGTCGCGCTTGCCGCAGAGCAGTTCGGCGGGCGCACGGAGAAGGAGCTTGCCTGGTGGATCGAGCGGACTTTCCGCGAGTTGGGTGCCGATGGGCTCGCCTTCGACTCCATTGTCGCGTCCGGTGCGAACGGCGCCTCGCCTCATGCGCACCCGGGCGACACCGTGATCGGCGAAGGAGTTCTCGTGACGGTCGACATCGGCTGCGTCGTCGACGGGTACTGCTCAGACTGCACGCGGACGTTCGCCGTCGGCGAGGTTTCTGCACAGCTCGCCGAGATCTATCGACTGGTTGCGCAGGCCGAACTCGATGGACTGGCCGCCGTTCGAGCAGGTGCGGCCGGGGTCGAGGTCGATGCAGCATCGCGAACTGCGATCACAGCGGCCGGGATGGCCGAGCATTACGGTCACGGTCTCGGTCACGGCCTCGGCATGGAGGTGCACGAGGCGCCGGTGCTGCGGCCCGAATCGACGGATGTACTCGCCGAGCGAAATCTTGTCACTGTCGAACCGGGTCTCTATCTCCCCGGCGTCGGCGGCTGCCGCATCGAGGATCTTGTCGTTGTCACCGAGACCGGGTGCGAGATCCTGACGTCGTTCACGAAAGAGATGCTCACCGTCGGATAGGTCCCATGACGCACCTTGTGCGCCCCGGCGACAGGTATCGTGCGCCGCCGGATGGCCGACATCATCAGCACCAATCAGTTCAAGACGGGCATGCATATCGAGCATCGCGGCTCGATGTGGCGGATCGTCGACTTCCAACACGTCAAGCCGGGTAAGGGCGGCGCCTTCGTGCGTACGAAGCTGAAGAACCTGGAGACGGGCGCCGTGATCGACGACACGTTCCGCGCCGGTGAGAAGTTCGCGCGCGTGCATACCGAGACGAAGAACGTCCAGTTTCTGTACGACGACGGCACCGACGCTCATTTCATGGACGAGCAGACCTACGAGCAGTTCGCGCTGCCGCGGTCGGAAGTCGAGTTCGAGCTCACCTACATCCTGCCGTCGTCGATCGTGCAGATCCTCGCCGTCAACGGCAAGCCGACGGCAATCCAGCTCCCGTCCTCGGTCGAGCTGGCCGTCGCGGAGACCGAGCCGGGCGTCAAGGGTGACACGGTCTCGAACGTGACGAAACCCGCGACCCTCGAGACGGGCGCTGTCGTTGCGGTTCCGCTTTTCGTCAACGTGGGAGATCGGATCAAGGTCGACCCGACCGAGGCGCGCTACATCTCTCGCGCGTAACAAGAACGGCGGCGAAGCCGCTTGACCTCTGGGGGGAGGCTTCAGCCTCTCCTCTGGGTTTGACTTCCGGGCGAGACTTCAGCCTCCCCCGGGGTTGTGGCCCGCGGCACGGTAAGGTCCACCCACGAGATGCCACAGATCGTCGACACCACGATTCGCCTGCTGTCGCAGGAACCACTCGCAGGCACGTTGCCGACGGGGGAGGTCCTGCGGATCGCGGAGATTCTCGACCAGGCCGGCTTCGCGTACCTCGAGGTCTCGGGCGGCGGAGTGTTCGACTCTGCGGTGCGGCGGGCCGTCGAGAGTCCCTGGGAGCGAATCCGCGCGATTGACGCGCGAACGACGACGCCGCTCGGGCTTGCTTTGCGCGGCCGTTTCCTCGTCGGCTCCAAGCCGGTTTCCGAGGACATCGTTCGACGCTTCGTCGCGTGCGCCGCCGACAACGGGATCGACGTCTTCCGGCTCCACGATCCGCTGAACGACGTCTCGAACCTGAAGGAGGCCGGCGAGGCGATCGTCGGCGCCGGCAAGGAGTTCCACGTCGGGCTCGTCTACAGCGCCGGCCGCGCCGGAGAGCTCGACGCGCTCGTCGAGTGCGCCAAACAGATCCCTGCTCTCGGGGCGACGCGTGTGATCATCAACGATCCCACCGATGCCCTCCTGCCACATCTGACGGAGGAGCTTGTCGAGCGAATCGGGGAGGCGACAGGGCTTCCCGTCGGGCTCTTCGTGCAGGGTGCAGCAGGCACGGCACTGCTGAACGCTGTTGTCGCGACGCGCGTTGGAGCCGATCTCATAGCGACCGCTGTCTACCCGCTGGCGCTGACGTTGCACCGGGTGTCGGGCGAGTCTCTTGTCGACGCGCTCCATGGTCTCCGGCGCGACACCGGTGTCGACACCGCACACCTATGGGCGGCGTCGGATCTGATCGACGAGCACATCGGAGACGAGCCCGTCGCCCCCGTTGCGCCCCGGATCGCTGTTCGGGCCGCAGAATACGACCTGCCCGCAGGGCTCGTGGCCGCTCTCGACGTGCATCTGCGCGCTCATGCGGCGGGCGACAGGTTGCTCGACACGCTGTCGGAGGTCGGTCGGATTCGTGCCGAGTCGGGCTGGCCGCCTCTCGCCGCACCCATTGGACAGATCCTCGCGTCCCAGGCCCTCCTCAACATCCTTTCGGCTCGCCGCTACGGAACGGTCCTGGACGAGTTCAGGATGCTCATCGAAGGCAGCTATGGCACGACGCCGGCCCCCATCGAGGAGTCCGTCTCGCGCATCGTCGCGCTCGTGAAAGGAAGTGGTGCTCGGCTCGAGGAGGATCCGCCGAGCGCCGAGGACGTTCGCGAAAAAGCGGAGGGTCTCGCAGCGAGCGAGGAAGATCTCGTCCTGCTCGCGATGTTCGGCGACGAGGTGGAGACGCTGCTCAGAACGATCCGCCAGCGGCACTCGCGAGAGTCATCGCTGTTGCTCGGTGACGTTGATGCGACGCGCGGAGAGCGGATCCGCGAGCTCGTGAAGATCGTCCAGGAGTCCGGTGTCGGCGAGATCGAGATCGAGGACGAGGGGATGAGGGTGTCGGTACGGAGAGCCGACGAGATTGGTGC
>JAYTJO010000297.1:0-4724 GCA_043730975.1 Thermoleophilia bacterium
GGTGGATCTCGAGGGAGACGCCCCGTAAGGCATGGACGCCATCGAACGAGCGGGAGACGTCGGCGGCCCGGAGCACTCCTCCGGACCGCCGATCGCCCCGCGGTTGCTGCTGTGCTTCGCTCAAGCCAGCTAGATCTTCGGAACGACCTTCGCCGTGACCGAGCCGACGACCTTCGCGTTGTTGTCCTGGATCTTGATCACGCGGTACTGGCGCCCGAACACCGAGTGCAGCTTCGGCGAGAAGCTGACGAGGCCCGACAGCGTCGGCACCTTCGTGAACTTCTCGAGCTGCGCTGCGAGTGCGAGGCCGTTCGTCGAGCCACCCGCCCGGTTGATCGCGACGACGACGCCGTCGATCGCGGCCGAACCAGTCACGAACCCACCCGTTCCGGCCTTGACCTTCTTCGCGAGTGCCGTAACCGCCTTGTTCGGATCGTCACCGAAGATCGAGGCGTACGTGACGAAGTAGTAGTTCGTCACCTTCGGATCCTTGGACACCCAGTACGTGCCGTCGCCGGCCCATGAGTTGAGCATTGGCGTGTCGTTGCCGAGCGTGCGCAGGCCGTTGAGGATCGGCACCATCGCTCCGAACGGCGGAGCGGTAGAGGTGACGATCACGTCGGCCTTCTTGCCGTTCAGCCGCGTGACGACGTTCTGCCAGGCGGCCGGGCTTCCACCGAGCGACTGGTAGCTCTCCTGTGCGACGACCTTGCCGCCCAGTTGCGTGAATCGAGCCTTGAACGCCTTGACGACGTCCTTGAAGTAGACGATCACGGTGTCCGTTGCGAGCGCCGCGGTTCTCCACCCCTTCGCGTACGCGTACTGCGCCATCGCCGAGCCTTCATCCTGTGCGACGTTGCCGAACGAGAACGCCAGCCGGCCCTTCGGGCCGAACCGCTTCGGGCCCATCTGGTCCGTACCGATGCACGGAGCCACCGTGAGCTTGCCGGCGTTGATCGACTCCTGGACGACCGGTGCCGCGAAGTCGACATCACATGTGGTGAAGATGATGTCCGCGTTGGCGCCGATCAACTTCGCCGCGCACGACTTGGCGATCGCCGGCTTGTTTCCCTGCGTGTCGCACGTGATGATCTTGAGCGGGCGACCCTTGACGCCGCCCCTCGAGTTCCACTGGTTGACCCGGATCTGGGCCGCGGCGAGCGCCGGCCCGTCGAACGGCGCCATGGCGCCCTTCGAGTCGAACGCCCAACCGATCACGATCGGTTGACCGGCGGCGGAAGCCGTCGAGGCAACCATGACGGCCGCCGCGACGATCACCGTGAGCAGTGCGACAACCGCGCCTGCCTTCTTCTTCGGAGCTTTCACTTCATCCTCCTGGGTTCGGGTTGACGGATGGTTTCCTGCAGCTGGGATCACGACCAGGACTCCTCCTTTGCCTTCACGAGTCGGTACAGGGCCGTATGCAGCGGGACGTCGACCCCGTGACGTCCCGCCTCTCGTACCAGTGCGCCGGTGATCAGGTCGATCTCCGTTGGCCTATGTGCTTCGACGTCTTCCAGCATCGATGGATAGTGGGCCGAGCCTCGCCGTGTGGCAAGCACGTTCATCTCCCACGGGTCGTCGTGGAGCTCGATCCCGGCTGCGGCGGCCACGGCCTTGCCCTCGTCAACGAGGTCGTGGACGAGGTGCCCGAGATCGGTCGGGGCGGATTCCGCCGCGAAGTGCGGGTCATGCGGAAGACCCGTCAACGCCGCGACCGAGTTCACCGTGGCGTTGAAAATCAGCTTCGACCACTGCGCCGGGCGCAGGTCACGTAGCGCTTCGACCTTCAGCCCCGCCGCTCGAATCAGCGCAGCCGCCTCCTCGACGCTCTCGTACGGCGTCCCCTCGTACGGACCGAGCCACGTCTCGGTGTCGAGGATGTACTCGACGTGCGTGTCCTCGTGGCGCGTCCCGCTCATGAAGGTGACCGCGGAGATGATGGGCCAGTCACCGTGGCGGCGCACGATCTCCTCGGCGCCGAGGCCGTTGAGCGTGGTCATCATCGTCGCATCCGGGAAGTGGCCCTCGAGAGCTGCCGCTGCATCTTCGAGCCCCGGCGCCTTGGTTGCGAGGATGCCCAGGTCGAACGGCGGGATCTCGGCCGGGTCGCTCGAGGCGGTGATCGACGCATGGACATCGCTCCGGCCGCTGACTCGCAACCCCGACGCGTTGAGAGCGTCGGCGTGCTCCTGCCGTCGGGTCAACACGCTCACCTCGGCGACCTGCGCCAGGTGCCCCGCGAAGAGGCTGCCGATCACACCGCCGCCAATCACGCAGACACGCTCGATCACCCGACCTCGATTCCGTGACATGTCATACGTGACGAGTATCCCACTCCGGTGACATGACAGTCAACCGGCCGCGACAAGCGCACTGAACTCCTCGTCGGTGACGAGGCCCCCCTTTTGCGTTCCGAGCTCCTTCACCGCTGCCAGAACGTCGGCCCGCCGTCCCTCCGGGAGGCCTAGCCCGAGCCGCTCGGCAGCGATCCGCACCGAGTCGATCCCGCTCTTCTTGCCGAGCACGATCCCGCGCGTCGCGCCGACGAGCTCCGAGCTGTACGGCTCGATCGCCGGCGGATCGTGGAATTGCGCCGCAACGGCACCCGACTCGCGCGTGAAGAGCGCGTCGCCCGTGACCGCCTTCCAGGACGGCAGCGGCGTCCCCGCTCGCTCCTGCACGAGCTGCGAGAGCGCCCGCGCCTGTGCCAGGTCGAGTCGGGTGGGGATACCGTAGAGCGCCTCGAGTGCGAGTGCAACCTCGATCAGGTCTGCGTTGCCGGCCCTTTCCCCCATGCCGTTGATCGTTCCCTGCACCCACGTCGCGCCCGCCTGTACTGCCGCGATCGCCGCCGCGGTGCCGAGGCCAAAGTCGTCGTGGCCGTGCCAGTGCACGGGGATCTCACCGCCGAGCCAGTCGACCGTCAGGCCGACAAGGTACGCCGCGGCCTCGGGAGTCGCGATCCCGATCGTGTCGACGACGACGACCTCCTGCGCGCCCGCCTCGACCGCCGTCTCATACGCGCGCCGGTAGAAGTCCAGATCCGCACGAGACGAGTCGACGCCGAAGAACGCGACCTTGATGCCGGCCTCGGATGCGAACGAGTCGGCGCTGCGGATCCTCTCGAGCATCTTGTCCCGGGAGACGCCGAGTGCTGCGAGCTTGGCGTCCGAGATCGGGCTCTCGATCACCGAAGCCGGAACGCCGAGCTCGACGAGTGCCTCGACGTCTGCCTGGACAGCTCGTGAAAAGCCCCAGACCTCGGCCCTCAGGCCCGCTGCGCTGACGAGCTCGACCGCGCGCCAGTCGTCCGCCGAGACGCGGGGAAAGCCGGCCTCGATGCGGTCGATTCCTGCGGCGTCGAGTGCCTTGGCGATCTCGAGCTTGTCTTCGGGAGAGAGCACGACGCCAACGGATTGCTCTCCATCGCGCAGCGTTGTGTCGTAGAGGCCGATCGTCCGGTGGGACTGCGGCTCGAGCGCCATTTCGTTGAGGCTGCCGGTCCAGATCTTGCTGCGATCGATCATGCCTGCACGATTCCGTCCGGGAAGCCGGAGAGCTTCTCCGCCCCATCCGCCGTGATCAGAAAGTTGTCCTCGACGCGCAAGCCTCCACCACCCTCCCAGTAGCATCCTGGTTCAATTGCAAGAATCATGCTCTCCTCCACGTTGCCGCCGCCGGCCTGGTGCGCGTACGGCGGCTCGTGCGCGCGAGCCCCGACACCGTGGCAGATCGGATGCGACGGCTGCCCGGGAAAACCCAGCGCCGTGATCCCCTCGCGTACACGTCGGTCGAGCTCTGGCAGGCTCGCCCCGGGTACACAGAACTGCACCGCGTCGTCATAGACGCCCATCAGCCCGGCCTCGAGCTCCCGGTAGCGATCCGAGAGATCACCGGGAACGAGGTTCTTCGTGTGATCGCACCAGTAGCCGTCGGCGCACACCCAGACCTCGAAGAGCGTCGGCTCTCCCTCCACGACCTGCCGATTGGCCGTAGCAGTGAACGTGCGGATCCCGTCGCCCGACCAGACGAGGGAGAAGCCGAGCGCAAGGTCGACCTTCCCGCCCCAGCCGGTTCCCTCTCCGTGGACGAACCCGAGCCACTCCGACGCCGCCTGAGCCTCCGTCATCCCGGGCCGGATCACTCCCTGCACGTGCTCCATGGCCGCGGCTGCGATGTCGTTCGCGAGACGCATCCGCTCGACCTCCTGGGGCGTCTTCAGCATCCGGGCCTCGCTGAGGAGCGGCGTCGCGTCCTGCGCGTGCGGAAACGCATCGAACCACGCCTTCGGGAAGGTCGTCGGCTCGCCCACCATGCGGTCGGTCGCCTGCGTCCCGAGCGAGAGCTCGATCCCGACTGCTTCGTACTCGCCCGCAAGCGCAGCCGTGATCTCCAGCGCCCGCAGGGAGGGTGGACGTGGATCGCGCTCGTCATAGCCGGCGAAGAGCCTGAGCTCGGTCGTCCAGGCCATGAGCTCGGCGTCCGCCCGCGAGGGCTCGAGGCAGATCAGCACCGGATCGCCCTCGATCGGGAAGACGACGGCGTCGTAGCCCTTCATCCCCCAGAAGTTCGTCAGATAGAGGACGTTGTCGGGCGCGCGCACGACGAGCGCGTCGAGGCCGCGATCGCGCATGAGTGAGCGGACACGGTCGAGCTTTGCGTCATCGCGCGGCCAGCTCACTCGGACTCAGACGCCTTCGCCCCAGGGCCGCACGCGGGCG
>JAYTJO010000298.1:0-4508 GCA_043730975.1 Thermoleophilia bacterium
GGGACGATGACGTCCCGTTGTCGTCGCTCTCCGATGTCGAAGTTGTCACGCTGCTTGGGAGAATTCCAGCGCTTAGGTCGCTTGGCGTTTCAAGCGATGCGTACCACATATCGCTTTTCCTCAAGGCCGTAGCGCTCGGACGCGCAGCGGCCTTCGTCGATTGGGTTGAGCGCGCGCACGCTTTCTGAGGGGCTGGCCCCCCGATTCTGCTCACGTACGGCGGGGGAAACGAAGAAGCCCCCTCAGAAAGCCTGGTGAGGCCGTTCCGAAGGGGCTCTACTCCGAACCAACCACGGTAGGAGCAACCCCAGTGTGCCAGAGCTTGCCTCTCGCGGAAGAGTTCTACGAGGTGCTGCGCCAGGTCGATCTCGACCTGGCCGGCGAGGCTCGGTCGCAGGGGTGCCTGTCGTGCGGGGACCGGTTGCACCGGGCGGACTACGACAGGAAGCCCCGCGGCGGGCCCGAGGGGTCGCCCGCGTACGTGAGGCGATTCAGCTTCTGTTGCCAGCGGGAGGGTTGCCGGCGGCGGTTGACGCCGCCGTCCGTCCGGTTCCTCGGCCGCCGGGTGTATCTCGCGACCGTCGTGGTGCTCGTGGCGGTGCTGCGCCACGGGCTCTTGCCCGGGCGCGTTGACTGGCTCCATCGCGTGCTCGGCGTCAGCCGACGCACGCTCGGCCGATGGCGGTTGTGGTGGCGGCGCACATTCGTCGAGACTCGCTGCTGGCGCGAGGTGCGGGGGAGGATCGTGCCAGCGATCGACGAGGAGCGGATCGTGCGATCGCTCTGGGACCGGTTCACGGGGAATTGGCGGGATCGGCTGCTCCTCGTTCTGCGGCTGCTCTCGCCGGTGACGGCGAGTCCGGGATGCGATTTGGTTCAGCGTTCGTGATGGGTGGAGCCCACCCGCAGAGGATGCACGTATTGATGTGGGGCGAGCTGGCCTAGGGTCGGCGCGGTCGGTCGTGCGGGTCAATTCGGCCCGACGACAACCGAGGTGACCACATGGCTGCGATGGACGACGAACGGACGGCGCACGAGCGATGGGCGCATCTGCGCTTCGCGATCGTGGGACCGCTCTTGGCGGCACCGCCCCGGCGCGGCGCGTTGATGAGCGAGATCGCGGCGCTCTCGAAGAAGACGTGGATTCATCCGACGACGGGCGAGGCGATGCGGTTCTCGATCTCGGCGATCGAGCGCTGGTACTACGCAGCGCGGGGCGCGACGAGCGACCCGATCGCGAGCCTTCGCAAGAAGGTGCGGGTGGACAAGGGCCGCATCGCGGTGATGGCGGCGGGGTTGAAGGCGGCGTTGCTCGCCCAGCACCGTGAGCACCCGGGGTGGAGCGCGCGGCTCCACGTCGACAACTTGGAGGCGCTGGCGTTGGCGGACCAGGCCCTACATCGCGTGCCCTCCTACTCGACGGTGCGCCGGTTCATGAAGGCGTCAGGGCTCTTTCGCCGGCGGCGACTGCCCGTGCTTGCGACGCTCGGGGAGGAGCGGGCGCGAACCCGCTTGGAGGAGCGCGAGGTGCGCAGCTACGAGTCGGAGCACGTCCACGGGCTGTGGCATCTGGACTTCCACGAGGGGTCGAGGAAGGTCGTGACCGAGGACGGTCGGATCGTGACGCCGATCCTGCTCGGCGTGCTCGACGACCGCTCGCGGCTGTGCTGCCATCTCCAGTGGTATCTCGAGGAGACGGCGAAGGCGCTCGTTCACGGGCTCTCGCAGGCGATCCAGAAGCGGGGGCTGCCTCGCTCGCTCCTGACCGACAACGGGGCGGCGATGCTGGCCTTCGAGACGCGCGAGGGGTTGGCTCGGCTCTCGATCCTTCATGAGACGACGCTGCCCTACAGCCCGTACCAGAACGGGAAGCAGGAGGTGTTCTGGGCGCAGGTCGAGGGCCGGCTGATCGCGATGCTCGAAGGCTGTCCCGACGTGACGCTGTCGCTGCTCAACGAGGCGACGCAGGCGTGGGTCGAGGAGGAGTACCACCGGCGCGTCCACAGCGAGATCGCGACGACGCCGCTGTCGCGCTCGCTCGCGGGGCCGTCGGTGGAGAGGTTGAGTCCGTCGAGCGAGGCGCTGCGGTTCGCGTTCACGACGGCGAGCGTGCGCACGCAGCGGCGCAGCGACGGGACGGTGTCGATCGAGGGCCGGCGTTTCGAGGTGATCGGGCGGCTTCGACATCTCGAGCGGCTGACGGTGCGCTATGCGCGCTGGGACCTCTCGGCCGTGTGGGCCGTCGACGCGACGACGGGCGCGGTACTCGCGCGTCTTTATCCGCAGGACAAGGCGAAGAACGCCGAGGGGCTTCGGCGGGCGTTGTCGCCCGCCGACGCGACGGCGCTGGCCGAGCCGACGGCCCCGAGCGGCATGGCGCCGCTCTTGCGCCAGCTGATGGCGCGCTACGCCGCGACGGGCCATCCGCCGGCCTACCTCCTGCCCGATCGCGAAGACGACAAATCGACCCCGAAACCGGAGATCTCATGAATCGCGCGATGCTCTCGCTCTACGGCTTGAAGTGGAACCCATTCTCGCCCGAGGTGCCCCGCGAGGGGCTGTTGCGCTCGCCGCGGCTCGAGAACCTGTGCTGGCGGGTCGAGAACTTGGCGCGCACGGGCGGCTTCGCGCTCGTGTGCGGGGACGTGGGCACGGGGAAGTCGGCGGCGCTGCGCGTGCTTGTCGACCATCTCTCCGCGCTCGGCGAGGTGTCGATCGGGCTGCTCTCGCGCCCCCAGGGCGCGATGGCCGACTTCTACCGCGAGCTCGGCGATCTCTTCGGCGTGCCTCTCTCCCCGCACAACCGGTGGGCGGGGGCGAAGGCGTTGCGCGAGCGCTGGCAGTCGCACATGGAGGCGGTGCTCGTTCACGCGGTGCTCGTGATTGACGAGGCGCAGGAGATGCAGCCCGCGGTGCTGAACGAGCTGCGGCTCTTGAGCACGGCGGCGCTCGACACGAAGGCGCTCTTGACGATCGTGCTGTGCGGCGACACGCGGATGCTCGAGAAGTTCCGCGGCGAGGACCTCTTGGGGCTCTCGAGCCGGATCCGGGTGCGGCTCGCAACCGCGGCGCTGTCGCCCGAGGACCTCGCGTTGCATCTGCGCCACGCGATGACGGCGGCCGGCGCGCCGCAGTTGATGACGAAGGAACTCGTGACGACGCTGTGCGAGCACGCGGCCGGGAACCTGCGCCTCTTGATGACGATGGCGAACGATCTCTTGGACGCCGGCGTGCGCGCCGAGGGGCGGCTGCTCGACGAGAAGCTCTACTTCGACACGTTCGTGACGCCGACGACGAAGGCGCCCGCTCGGGCGAAGGCGGTCGAGCCCGCGAAGAGGGCGCGATGAGCCTGTTCCCGCTCTGCCCGGCCCACCGCTTGCTGGCGCGTCCACCGGAGGAACACTGGTTGATCGAGGGCCTCTTCGCCGAGGAAGGCGTCGGCATCGTGGGCGGCGAGCCCAAGTGCTGCAAATCGTTCCTGGCGCTCGATATGGCGGTGTCGGTGGCGTCGGGGACGCCGTGCCTCGGGCGGTTCGCGGTGCGAAAGAAAGGCCCCGTGCTTCTCTACGCCGCCGAGGACGCGCTCCACGTCGTGCGCGAGCGCTTGGCCGGCATCTGCGAGGCGGCGCACGTCGAGTTCGAGCAGCTCGACGTGCAGGTGATCACGGCGAGGACCCTTCGCCTCGACGTCCCGGCCGACCGCGAGCGGTTGGCCGACACCGTGGCGGCCGTCAGGCCCCGACTGCTCGTGCTCGATCCGTTCGTGCGACTCCACCGCATCGACGAGAACGCCTCGGGCGAAGTGGCGCCGATCCTGGCCTTCCTGCGCGACGTGCAGCGAGCGTGCCACGTCGGCGTGGCCGTCGTTCATCACGCGAAGAAGGGCGCGGGAAGCGCCCGGGCGGGCCAGGCGCTCCGGGGCTCGTCGGAGTTCCACGCGTGGGGCGACAGCAATCTCTACCTGCGCCGTGACGGCGAGCGATTGACACTGTGCGTCGAGCACCGATCCGCCGCGTCGATCGCGCCGATCGACGTGAGCCTCACCGCCCGAGGAAAAGGGCTGGCGCTTCGCGTGAACGAGCGCCCGCCGGCCGAGGCGCCCGCACGCGGGCGCCCGCCCCGCGACGTGATCGAGAGCGTGCTTCGAGCCTCCGGCGTTCCGCTCCCCTACGCCGTGCTGCGTGAAGCCTGCGGCATGCGCAACTCGACCCTCTGGACGACTCTCAACGAACTCGTGACCGAGCGGCGCGTCGAAAAATCCCCCCGCGGCTACGCGCTCGCCGCCGCGTAGCGCGGCCCGCCGACAAGCGCCCCGAAGTCGCTCCCGTTCCCACTCTCTCTACAGCACGCGGGAACGGGAACTGGGAACAACCGCCGAAACCCAGCAGAAAGCGTGATCGCGATCCCATCAAAAAGCGTGATCACGCTCACACGAGGAGCATCTCGGTGAAGGAGATGTCGGGCTGCGTCCATCCCTTCGTGCCGCCGTCCACGTAGAGCTGCGGGAG
>JAYTJO010000299.1:0-3995 GCA_043730975.1 Thermoleophilia bacterium
CCAGGGCGAAGGCGCTCGGCCTGACGTCGACGCACTTCGAGAACCCCCACGGGCTCGATCAGCCCGGCCACGTCTCGAGCGCGCGCGACGTCACGACGCTGCTCACGGCCGCGCTCCGGAACCCGTTCATCCGCGAGTGGTCGGTGCGGCCGACCGCGACGATCGCGGGCGGCCGAACCCTTACCTCCACCGACGGCCTGATCGGGACGGTGCCGCTCGTCGGCGCGAAGACAGGGCACACGAACGGCGCCGGGTGGTCGCAGGTCGCCGCTGTCGAGCGAAACGGCGTGCGGATCACCGCAGCGCTCCTCGGCGCAGCGACAGAGACACAGCGGAACGCCGAGCTTGCATCGCTGCTCACCTGGGGGCTCGATCAGTATCGGCGTGTGGTCGTGGCCGGCGAGCACGTCTACGGTCACGCCGAGGTCGGCTACGGGCGAGCGCCGGTTCAGCTCGTCGCCGAGCAGGACGTCGTCCGCAGCGTTCGTGTCGGGCGCCCGCTCGTCGAGCGCGTCGTCGCGAGCACTGCTCTCGCCCTCCCTGTAACGCAAGGGCAACGCCTTGGGGAGGTGCGGGTGTTCTCGGACGGTAGGCTGATCGCACGCACGCCCCTCGTCGCTGCCAGCTCGATCTCGGCCGTCGGGGTCGTCGGGAAGGCCGAGTGGTATGTCCGCCGCACGGTGCACCACCTGTTCGGGCTCGTCTCGTAACTCAATCGTTTCGAAGGCCGTCGTCTCGGAGGAAGGGGCCGCAGTGATCATCACCGTCACCCTCAACGCAGCACTTGACAGGTCGCTCAGCGTCCCGATCTTCAAGCTCGGTCATCGCCATCGATCGAGTGACGTGCTCGTGCTCGCGGGAGGCAAGGGAATCAACGTGGCGCGCGCCCTGAAGCGGCTCGATGTTCCTGTTGTCGCGACAGGCCTCGCCGGAGGGCGAACGGGCACCAGGATCGTGGAGGAGCTCACCGAGGAGGCGATCCTCAACGACTTCGTCCGCATTCGGGACGAGTCACGTACCTCCACGGCGGTGGTCGATCCGACCGCGGGGACGTACACCGAGATCAACGAGTGGGGCCCGAAGGTGTCCGAGGACGAGCTCGAGATCTTGCTCGACAAGCTCCGCTACCTCTCGCGTGGCGCGTCGACCGTCGTGTTCGCCGGGTCGCTGCCTCGTGGGGTGGACGAGGGTTTCTACGCCGATGCCGTGCGCGAGATGACGCGCCTCGGAGCCCGTGTCGTCCTCGACGCCGAGGGTGAGCCACTGCGGCGGGGAATCGAGGCCGAGCCCTGGCTCGTTTCGCCCAACCAGCATGAGGCCGAGCAACTCGTGGGTCAGGAGCTCGAGGACGAGGCCGATTTCGCGATGGCTCTCGACACGATCGCCGAGATGGGTGCCCGCAACGTGCAGATCACGATGGAGGCGGGCTGTTTTTCTCTCGTTCGAGAGGAACGCCAGGTGCGGCGTTATCACGCCCGAGCACCGCAGCTCGAGGCGGTGTCCGTACTCGGCGCCGGTGACGTCCTTCTTGCCCGTTGGATCGCCGCGCAGGATGAGGGACTCCCGACCGAGGAGTCCCTCCGGCTGGCCGTTGCGGCCGCGTCGGCATCCGTCCTCGAGGTCGGGGCTGGCCGGTTCGATCCGAAGGAAGCGGCCCGGCTCACGTCTCTCGTCGAGATCGACGAGCTCCAGCCCGTCGCAGGCGCGTAGGCATTCAGCGCTGTCCCGCACGCTTGGTAGAGTCATTCGACTCTTGGAGTTCGAACTCGATCGGGATAGCAAGTTCGGCAAAGAAGGGCTGACCTTCGACGATGTGCTGCTCGTTCCCGCCGAGTCGGCCGTCCTGCCGAACGACGTCGCCACTGCTACCCGGCTGACTCCGACGATCGCGCTCGAGATCCCGATCGTCTCGGCGGCGATGGACACCGTCACCGAGGCGCGACTCGCGATCGCGCTGGCGCGACAAGGCGGTCTCGGGATCATCCATCGCAACCTCTCCATCGAGCATCAGGTGGACGAGGTCGACCGGGTCAAGCGGAGTGAGGCGGGGATGATCGTCGAGCCGGTGACGCTCGGGCCGGACGATCTCGTTGCCGACGCCCTCGAGCTGATGGCGCGATACCGGGTCTCCGGCGTCCCGATCACGACGCCGGACGGCGTGCTCGTCGGCATCCTCACGAACCGCGATCTCCGCTTCGGCGCCCGCCCCGACCAGCGGACGGGCGAGCTGATGACGAGTGAGAACCTCGTCACGGCGCGCGTCGGGACGACCCTCGCGGACGCGGAGGCCCTGCTCGGGCAGCACAAGATCGAGAAGCTCCCTATCGTCGACGCGCAGGGGCGTCTGCAGGGACTGATCACCGTCAAGGACATCCAGAAGCGCGAGCTCTACCCCCTCGCGACGAAGGACGAACGCGGCCGGTTGCGGGTGGGCGCAGCCGTGGGCGTCGGCACGGACGCGCTCGAGCGTGCTGCAGCCCTCGTCGCCGCCGAGGTCGACGTCCTGGTTATCGACACGGCGCACGGGCACTCGCGCGCGGTCGTCGAGATGGTGCGCAGGATCAAGGCCGAGTTCGAGATCGAGATCGTTGCGGGCAACATCGCCACCGGCGAGGCGGCCGAGGCTTTGATCGATGCCGGGGCGGATTGTCTAAAGGCAGGAGTTGGGCCTGGATCAATCTGCACCACCCGTGTTGTCGCCGGGGTCGGCGTCCCTCAGGTGACTGCTGTCTTCGACGTCGCCGAGGTCGCAATTCGACACGGAATCCCGGTAATCGCCGACGGCGGCATCACCTCCTCCGGCGACGTGGCCAAGGCAATCGCCGCAGGTGCCGACACGGTGATGCTCGGCTCCATGCTGGCCGGCACCGACGAGTCGCCTGGCGACGTGATCCTCGTGCAGGGTGAGCGGTTCAAGGAGTACCGCGGCATGGGATCGCTCGGTGCGATGAAGGCCCGCTCGTTCTCGAAGGATCGGTACTTTCAGGGAGACGTCGAAGACGTCGACAAGCTCGTACCCGAGGGGATCGAGGGGCGTGTCCTCTACAAGGGGCCGCTTGCCCCGATCGTCTACCAGCTCGTCGGCGGCCTCCGTCAGGCAATGGGCTACTGCGGAGCGCCCACCGTCGAGGCACTCAAGACAGAGAGCCGCTTCGTTCGCATCACCGGTGCGGGCCTGAGAGAGAGCCATCCCCACGACGTGACGATCAGCAAAGACGCTCCGAACTACCGGCGTGTCTGAGGCGCCCGTCATCCCGTTCCCGTCGGCCGAGCCGGCGCCCGAGGATCGGCCGGTTCTCGTCCTCGACTTCGGCGGGCAATACAGTCAGCTGATTGCACGCCGGGTGCGCGAGGCGCGCGTCTACTCGGAGCTCGTGAGTCATCGCCTCACTGCCGACGAGATCCGGGCGAAGAATCCCCTTGCGCTCATCCTTTCCGGTGGTCCCGCCTCGGTGTACGCGGAGGGTGCGCCGGAGATGGATATCGCCGTGCTCGAGCTCGGCATCCCGACGCTCGGCATCTGTTACGGGATGCAGCTGATGGCACGCGACCTCGGCGGCACCGTCGAGTCGAACGACGTCTCGGAGTACGGCAAGGCCGACGCAGAGCTCGGCGCTTCTGCGCTCTTCCACGACCTGCCGCCGGACCAGGTTGTGTGGATGAGCCATCGCGACTCCGTCACGGCGCCGCCACCCGGCGCGCGCGTTACGGCGTCGTCGCCGTCGACGCCGATAGCCGCTTTCGAGGATGCGAGCCGCGGTCTCTACGGCGTCCAGTTCCACCCCGAGGTCGTGCACACTCCGGAAGGGCAGGAGATTCTGAAGAACTTCCTCTACCAGGTTGCGGGCGCTCCGCCGAGCTGGACACCGGCCGCCGTGATCGAGGAGCAGGTCGAGCGGATCCGGGCCCAGGTCGGAGCCGAGCGTGTCATCTGTGGCCTCTCCGGTGGTGTTGACTCGGCCGTTGCCGCACTCCTCGTCTACAAGGCTGTGGGC
>JAYTJO010000300.1:0-5773 GCA_043730975.1 Thermoleophilia bacterium
TAGGGGAGATGGCGCAGCCTCTCCCGGGAGCGCTTACGGCAACCTCCCGCCTCCGGGGCAAACAGGCACAACGGTGCGAGACACCGCACTACCCGACGACCTCGACGACCTCGACGACCTCGACGACCCGGAACGTCTCGCAGACGACGATCGTGTCATCCTCGATCGGCACGGGCGGATCACCCAGGGCAGCGACCATCTCCGGGGAGGTGAAAAAGCGGACGTGGGCCTCGCGCCAGGCTGCGACGGTCTCGAAGCCCTCGCCCTCGTCGATCGCGAACTGAAGTCCGACGCCGGCGAAGCGACGCAGCTCGACCTCGAGCGTCTCGATCACGGCGACGGGGCGTCCGTCCGAGTCGACAACGAGCGACCGGGCTCCGGGCTCCTCTAGCGCCTTGCCTTCGCGGAGGTACTCCTCGTGGAGCCCGGTCGTCGTCGTCTTCTCCCCGCTGAGGATTGCGGCGACGAGCGCCTCGCGCAGCGGGCCTGGAAACGCGAACTCCGCGAGTGGGAGCTTCGCCGGGGTGCCCGCTCCTGCTTCACCACCCAGGACATCATCGAGCACGCCGGTGAGGATCGCGCAGATCACGAACACCATGGCGCTCAGATACACGGAGAATAGAAACACGAAGATCGCGGCCGCCGAACCGTAGATCTGGGTGAAGTCCGCCGGTCCGGAGAGGTACCAGCCGAGACCGATCTGCAGCCCCTGGAGCCCGATCGCCGCAGCAGCGCCGCCGAGCAGCGCCGCGCGCCAGCCCGGCCAGCGTCGGGGCAGATAGCGGTAGAGAAGGACAAGGATCCCGAACAGGAGCGTCGCAGGAACGACGACGCCGAGGAGGAGCCCGAAGCCGAACGGCTGCCAGCCGAGCGCCTCGTCGATCCGCTCGCTCCACTTCCGGGCCACGTTCTCGAGCATCGAGAGCACCACCGCTGCAAGGATCACTCCAAGTGCGCCGAGGACGAGCAGGCCGCTGATGAGCCGCCCGCGCACGAGGCTCCGCGAGACGCCACCGTCGAAGACGACGGCCACCGTCTTCTGCATCGAGTTCATTACCCCGGTCGCGCCCCAGAACGCGAGCCCGAGCGTGAAGAGGCCTACGAGGCTCCAGGGCGAGGGCACCGAGCTGATCAGCGTGTCGAGCCTTGCGACCCCCTGCGCCGAGAGATCGAACTGGTCGCCGATCGCCGACACGAGATCCTGCTGATCGACCTTGCTCGACGAGAGCACCTGGGCGAGGATCGTCGCCACGAACGTCGCGAGGGGAATGAGCGAGAAGAGCGCGCGGTAGGAGATCGCCGCCGCGAACTGCGAGCCGCCGAGTCGACCGTAAAGCGAGCTCACCTCCCGCACGAGAGCGATGAGCCAACGGACGGGTGACCGGGTTTCGTGCATCCGGCGACGGTACCGGGCTACGTCACGCTCCGTGGCACTGTTTCCACTTCTTGCCGTTGCCACAGGTGCAGGGGTCGTTGCGGCTGCGCTTCGCGTCCTAGGCCGCATAGTGGGCGACGATCTCGGAGGGAGCGGCGCCAACGCCAAGCCGCTCCGCCATGAATCGCATCGGGGCGTCAACGTGGTGGAAGAACTCCTTGAAGCCGGGACAGAGGTAGTTGAGCCCGGAGTCACCGGCAGGGGTCGTGATGAACCGGTCCTTGGGGCAGCCGCCGTGGCAGGCGAAGCGGACGTCGCAGTCGAGGCAGAACTGCGGCAGGGTATCGCGCTTGTCGAGCCCGAACTTCAGCTGCTGCTGCGAGGCGACGAGGTCGAGCATCCGGTGCTCCTTGATGTTCCCGAGCCTGTAGGCCGGCTCGACGAAGTGGTCACAGGAGTAGAGGTCGCCCGTGTGCTCGAGCGCGAGCGCCAGTCCGCACGTCTCCGAATGCACGCACAGTCCGGGCGGCTCCCCGACCCAGTTCGCGAGTGAGACGTCGAACAGCTGCACGTAGACCTCGCCGACGTCACGGCGCACCCACTCCTCGAAGACGTCGATCAGGAAGCGTCCATACTGCTCGCCGCCGATCGAGCGGTTCGTGACCAGCTCTCCCTTCTGCTCGTACAGGGGCCGGTCGCGCCACGACGACCACGGCACCTCGCCATCGGCGGCCTCGGCAACCCGCTCGATGATCGGGATGAACTGGATGAAGCGCGCGTCGCACTCGTCACGGAGAAAGCGATACACCTCCCGCCCGTGCTCGCCGTTTCGGGCGTGCACCGTCGTCAGTGCGTTCCATTCGACTCCGGCCGACCTCAAATGGCCTAGCCCTTTCATCACCTGATCGAACGAGCCTCTGCCGCCCTTGTTGACCCGGTAGGTGTCGTGCATCTCCCGTGGCCCGTCGATCGAGATCCCGACCAGGAAGTCGTTATCCTTGAAGAACGCCGCCCACTCCTCGTCCAGGAGCGTCCCGTTCGTCTGGATCGTGTACACCGCCCGCTGGCCCGGCTGCAGATACCGCCGTGCCAGCTCGATCGAGCGGCGAAAGAAGTCGAGTCCCATCATCGTCGGCTCGCCACCCTGCCAGGCGATCGCGACCTCCGGTACCGTCGCGTGCGCCTCGATCAGCTGCCGGAGGTACTGCTCCAGCAGCTCGTCGGCCATCCGGAAGCGCGAGCCCGGGTACAGCATCTCCTTCGAAAGAAAGAAGCAGTAGGAACAATCAAGATTGCACACCGCACCCGTCGGCTTCGCCAGCAGATGAAACGCGCGCGGCACCCCGGGCATGTTGAGGAGAGGGCCGGCTGTCTCGAAGTCGGTACTCATCGGCAACAGTCTGCCCGCATCACGCGAGCTGACGCACGATCGCGTCGACGATCAACGCTGCCCCGAGGCCGAGCGCGAGCCACACTCTGACAACCAGCGAGTGCGCCGTCAGCCAGCCCTCGCCGCGGCCGAGGATGTCTGCTGCCCGCTCGCCGGCAACGACCACAATGGCGACGGGAACCGAGACGAGCACCGTCCCGACTCCGATGTAGAGCAGAACGAGCGTGACATCGGCCGTGAAGCCGAGTCCCGCGACGGTCACCGTCGCCATGGCAAGAAGGGTCAGCAACAGCCTCTTCGGCCCCCCGAAACCGAGGAGCGCAGCCATCGACACTGCGGCCGCGGGCCGCACGTGGGCAAGGCCGGCAAGGATCGCGGCGCCGCGGCTACTCCCCTGCGCCGCGAGCTTCGGAGGCGCGTTCCGCATCCTCAGGCCGGCCGTGACGAGCGCGACACCGAGCAGGAACGTCAGCCCGTTCTCGACCGCCTCGTGCGAGTCGATGCGTGCAACGACCGTCGTGCCGACAAACAGGCCGACGATGCAGGCGACGGCGGTACCGATCAGGAATCCCGTCAGGAAGGCGATGCTGTTCGATCGGGGACGATCGCTGCGGATCACGACGAGGGTCGCCGTCAGCGCAAGAGGGCTGGCCGCAGCGATGAGTGCGTAGAAGAGAACATGAAGGCCCGCACTGATCACGTGGCGGGCCACCACCGTTCGAGCGCGTCGATCACACGAGGAACGTAGCGTTCTCGATCAGACGTTGGGCGGAGACGGTAGCGTTGCACTGAGATGGAGTTCGAGAGCACAGTCTCCGACGTCGTCCGCGTCGTCGAGGCGGTCGGGGCAGCGATCATGATCGCCGGTGGCCTCGGCGCCTTCCTCGTCTTCCTCAGGCGCGTCGCGAAGCCGGAGCGCAGGCCCGGCTCGTACCCGGAGCTGCGCCGGAACCTCGGCCGCTCGATTCTCCTCGGCCTCGAGGTGCTGATCGTGGCCGACATCGTGCGAACGATCGTCGTCGACCAGACCCTCGAGAGCGTTGCGGTGCTCGGTGCGATCGTCCTGATCAGGATCGTGCTCAGCTTCTCGATCGATGTGGAGGTCGACGGCATGTGGCCGTGGAACCGCTGGCGGGAGCCGCCTACGCCGTAGGCGCCGTGCCGTTGAGCTCGTGCCACCAGTCGAGGAGCACGTCGTGGACGGCAGCTGCCCCGATGAGACGGGCTTCGGGTACCTCGAGCTCAGACGGATGCAGGATGAACGGGCGCGTCTGCGGGCCGCCGATGCCGCCGTGGAACGAGATCAGCTCCTCGAACGCGCAGCCGGTCTCGAGCGCGGGGTCGTAGAAGCTGCCGATCATGATGTCCGCGACATGGGTGAACCCGTCGGTGCGGAGCAGGTGCTGGGGCGCTGTGGGTGAGAAGGGCGCGAGCGGATCCTCACCCTCGACATGCCCGCTCGTGAGGTAGCGGGTGCCGTTCGCGCCGAGCGCGAGCGGGCCGTGCTCGGAGGAGCGAACGAGCAGCCAGCCCACGTGCGGATGGTCGCGGAGCGCGGGAACCAGCTTCGGATGGCGCTCGTTCATCTCCTCGAGCGTCAGGCGGCGGCGCTCCTCCATCAGGTAGACGAGCCCGAGGTTTCCGGAGCCCATCACGACCACGTCCTTGTCCGAGACATCGTTCTTCGCCTTCTTCTTCTCGGGCCCCTTGCCGGTCGCCTCACTGAACGCATTCCCGACCATGGAGCTCTGCTCGTCACCGCCCGCGAGGCCGCTGACGCTACCGCCCGCGAGCGAGCGCTCGACGAGCTCGTCGAGCCCGTAGCCGTTGCGCTGCTTGAACGTCGCCCCCTGCGTCTGGCCGTGGTCGGAGAGAACGACGATCGAGTAAGGCCGTGCTGCGTAGGGACGAGCGCGCTCGATCCGGCCGAACTGCTGATCGAGCTTGCGCAGCGCCTCGAGCGTGTCCGCCCGCTCGAGCCCGGAGTGGTGCGCAACCTCGTCGTAGCTCGAGAACGTCGCGTAGACCGCGGGCCGACCCTTCATCATGTCCTGCAGCACCCCGTAGACGATCAGGTCACGCACGAAGACACAAAGCGCCCCGCGCATCAGCGGGTAGTAGCCACCACGATGACCGCGCGGCTCGACGCCCCGCCGCTTGGCGCGGCCCGAGGCGGAGATCTCGAGCGCAACCTCCCAGAAGGTGAGCACGAGCACGCGGGTCACGTTGAAGCCGTTCGCGAGAAATGCCCGATAGCCCGGGTTCGCGCCCTTCTCGGCGTCCATTCGGCTGACGGTGAGGATCATGTGATCGGCTTCGCCGGAGAGCAGGTTGCCGCGGCTCGCGCCGCCGTCGCGGAGCAGGCCGTTTCCTGCGTGGCGACGCTCGATCTCCGCACAATCGGGAGGTGCCGAGCATGTCATCGTCGTCGCCGTCTCCTTCTCGACCCAGCGGAACGCCGGGATGTCATCGTTGGAACCGAGCAGGATTCCCGCCTGCGAGGCACCGGTCTGCGAGGAGAGATCGGTCTCCCACTCCGTCAGGGTGTAGCCGCCCTCGACGAGCCAGCGGGCCATGTTAGGGGCGTTGCCGTCGCGCATCGCCCGCTGCAGGACGGGCAACGCGAGGCCGTCGATCTCGAGGTAGATGATGCCTGGCGCATCCGTCTGCACCCGCTCGCCCGAGTGCTTCGCGATCCGCTGGATCACACGCAGCGTGTATGCGTCGTCATCATTCGTCCCGAAGATGACGTCGAGCACGACCGACACCGCCGCTGCGACGAAGGCGACGCCGAGAGCGGCCCAGAACGAGCCGATCGAGAGGTCGCCATCCGTGATCGAGTCGGCGGCAAGCAGCATCAACGCGTCGAGGATGAGGATGAGCAGGAGCCCGACCACGAGCATCAATGGAAGCCGCAGAGCAGCGATCACCGGCGGCAGGATCGCGTTGAGGACGGCGATCACCGCTGCCGCAGCCAGCGCCGCCCGGTAGTCGTTGACCTCCGCGTC
>JAYTJO010000301.1:0-4266 GCA_043730975.1 Thermoleophilia bacterium
CCGCCGTGGAAGTGAGGGACGAGGCCCGCGAGAGCACGCAGAAGCGTCGACTTGCCGCTGCCGGAGGGGCCGAGGAGCGCGACGATCTCACCTGCCTCGAGCTCGAGTGAGACATCACGCACCGCGGGGATGCCGCCGGGATAGGCGAACGAGAGGTTGTCGATCGATGCTAGAGCCACAGCGCAGAAACCCCCACGAGCACAACAGCGCCTCCGAGCGCGACGTAGTCCACCAGGGCCCAGGGAGGCCGTGGTGCACGGGTGGCCCCGGTGCGGCCGAAGCCACGCGCCTCCATCGCCTCCGCAAGGCCCGTCGCTCGCTCGAGTGACCCGGCAACGAGCGGCGAAAGCAGCGTCGCGTACCCGCGGGCGCCGTGGAGCTCGACGCCGCGTCCGCGCACCGATTCGGAGAGTCCCACGGCATCACGCTCGAGCGTCGGAACAAGGCGCGTTGCGAGTGCGATCGCAAGAGCAGAGCGCCGCGCGAACCCCGCGGCCGAGACGAGCCGATCGTGATCGACGCGCAGGGTGTAGGCGCTGAATGCCAGCGCGACGACGGCGAGCCGGAGACCGTTGACCGCCGCGATCTGGATCTCGTCGGTTGACACGTCGATCGGGCCGATCACTGGCAGCGTTGGCCCCTCCCAGAGAAGCGTTCCCCCACCCGACGACCAGGTGAGCGGGGAGATCACGATCACACCGAGCGCACTCAACAGCGCTCCACTTATGTAGATGAAGCGGCGCTCGACCGGCGCCCGCAGGCAGACCACGATGAGAACGAGCGTCATCGCCGCGAGCGCCCAGATCCGGTCGACGAGGAAGCCGGCGATTGCAAATGCGGCCAGGAGCGCGGTGGCAGGGCCCGGGCTCACGGGCTCTCGAACCTCGGCGCGAAGTCACCGGCGAGTAGACGGTCGACCGAGCCGGCATAGGAGAACGCGACGGCTCCTGACGGGCCTGATCCGGGCTTCCGCAAGGCGGCGGTCAGGTGCGGCGCCCCGCCAACGATCTCGAAGACGTGCGCGTTCGCCGCGACGGGCGATTCCAGGGCCGCGACGTCGTCTGTTCCGAGAACCTCCGCCACGCGCGAAGCCTCCTCGCGAAGCCCGGCGGCGTACCGCACGGCCGCCGGCCGCGTGCTCCCGTCATACCCGTGCAGGAACGGCTCGGGGAAAGCCCCGACCACCACTTCGAGCGTGTCCGCATCGCGTGACCAATCACGGTAGTCCCACCAGGCGATATCGCCGTCGCGGAGACGGTAGGACGCGGCAGAGCGATCGCCGGCGAGACCGTTGACGAACCAGAACCAGTCCTCGTGACGGCGAGCGCTGCCCTCGATCCCGTCGATCGATTGCACGAAGCCACCGCCGTACCGCGTTTCTACCTTCGCCTCCGATCTCAGCGCGCGCAAGAGCGACTGTCCCGCAGGCACCTCCACATTCGCGAGCACGGCGGCACCCCGATCACGGGTGACCCAGAGACGAGCCGACCCATCGGCGGCCGTCGGCCCCTCCCCACCGCACCCCGCGAGCGCGAGGACGGCGAGAAGGAGCCCGATGGAGAGCCGTCGGCTCACTTCACGGCGTTCGACCGCACAGCACCGACTGCGTAGGCGCGGACGAGGCCGACGTGGCGGCCGACGCACACCTTGCCGGCCGCGCTGGCCTTGAACCGCCGCCCGTCGACGCGCACCTGCGCGCCCCCTGCAGGCGCAGCCTTGCCGGCATCGTTGAACGACGTGACGGCGTAACAGTTCGCCGTCGTCGTCTTGAGCGCGAGCGTTGCAGGGCCGCCCGTATCCGAGAAGGTGGCGTAGTACCACAGCACCTCGTCACCGTCCTTGAGCGTTACCTGGTCCGCGCCCACGGGCGGCGACGCCCCGTTGACCTTGAAGACCCATCCGGCGGCACCTGCGCCCGGGTAGCGGCCGATCTGGCTGACATACGGCCCGAACGACGACTGCGTCACCTGCACGTAGAACTCGCCGAAGATGCCGGCCGCGTCGAGCGCGACCAGCGCGTTCGGCGCCTCAACCTTGCGGGGCACCGATCCGAAGATCGACTGTGTCTTTCCTTCGACGCGCACCGTGACGGACGCGCCGAGAGCCGTAGCGGCGAACGAGAGAACGAGACCGATGACGGTCACGAGAACGATCAAACGTCGTGCCACGAATCCTCCTTCCACGAGGGGTTCGATATGGAGGAGGCGGCAGGTCTTCTGACTCGAGGCTCCCTCTCCCACCGCCTTCCCGGCAACCGGTTCCCCGGTGCGCCAGTGGCGTTTCGGCGGGCGAGCAACTCCTCTTACAGCGGCGGGACCGTCCCGGATTTGCACCGGATTCCCTCACCGCGCTCCCTTGTGAAGCTGGAGCCTATCATCGGGTGGTGTCGGCAGCATCCTTCCGCCTCTGGGCGCCCGTCGCCCTCATGGCAGCGATCATCTTCGCCTTCTCCTCGGTGCCAAGTCTTGGAACCGGTTTCGGCACCTGGGATCTCGTGCTGCGCAAGGTTGCGCACCTGAGCGAGTACGCCGTGCTCGGCGCTCTTCTGCAACGCGCGTTGGCCCGGCCGCGCCTCGCGATCGTGATCGGCGGTCTCTACGCCGTCTCGGACGAGATCCATCAGCACTTCGTCCGTGGACGCCACGCTGCGTGGTACGACGTCGTGATCGACACGGTCGGGGTAACGATCGGGGTCATCCTCTGGAGACGGACGCGATGGGATCGCGCCGCTCACGACCGTTCGGAGGTTGGCTAGGACGTCAGGCGGTACACGGTGCCGTCGCCCGAGACGGCGTAGAGCTCTCCTGCGTTGTCCTCACCGAACGACGTCAGGCTCTTGACGCTGAACGGCTCGACCCGAATCTGGCGAGCGGCGCCGTTGACGAGCTTCAACGACCAGATCGTGCCGCTGCAGTAGTCGCCGTAGAAGTACCGGCCTGCCGATGCCGGGACGGCCGAGCCCCGGTAGACGTATCCGCCCGTGATCGAGCAGCCGCGCGAGTGGCTGTACTGGGCGACGGGTTGGACGAGCTTGCCTGGGCCGAGCGGCTTGCTCTCGAATGGAACCCGTCCCTCGTAGACGTCCCAGCCGAAGTTGAGCACGCCCTTCCAGGGCCAGGCAACGTGATCGACCTCCTCGATCGACCCCTGACCAACATCACCGATCCAGAGATCACCGTTCGCGCGATCGAACGAGAATCGCCAGGGGTTGCGGACGCCAAGAGCTACGATCGCGGGCTTCGCCGTAGGACGGGCCGGATCGAGCCGGAGCATCTTCCCGAGGAGCGATGAGGGATTCTGGGCCCTCCCTTCCGGGTCTCCTCCCGAGCCTCCGTCGCCCATCCCGACGTACACGAGGCCGTCCTTGCCGTAGGTGACCATGCCGCCGTTGTGGTTCGCGTACGGCTGCTTGACGAAGAGGAGCTGTCGGGCCGTCCTTGGCAACGCCTTCTTCCCATCCGAGCGGTACCGCACGACGCGCGTGTGGCCGTCGACGTCCGTGTAGTTGACGACGAACTGACGGCTCCTCGCATAGTCCGGCGCGAAGGCGAGGCCGAGAAGGCCCTGCTCGCCTCCGGCACGTACCTTCGCGCGGATGTCCAGGAAGGGTTGTGCCTCGATCTTGCCGGAACGGACGATGCGGATGAGACCGCCCTGCTCGACGACGTACAACGCGCCGGGCACGCCCGGGGCCGCAGTCACGTGGACGGGCGCCTGAAGGCCGTCAACGACCTTGGCGATACCGAGAGCCGCGCCCCGCTGGGTGAGCGCGGAAGCACCGGAGACGCCCACGAGGACGGCGACGAGGGCGACACCTGCGGCGGCGAAACGGTGCATCAGCTCACACGGTAGCCAACCAACCCCACACCAGACCTCCGGTAGGTGTACCCTGCGCGCGCCGTGAAGATCTTCGTCATCGGTGCAGGCCAGGTCGGCTCGACGATCGTGGAGGCGCTCCACAGCGAGCACAACCTCACCGTGCTCGATCTCGATCCGGGACGCCTCACTCCGCTCGCGTACCGCTACGACATCGCCACGATCGAGGCGAACGGTGCCAGCCGTCGTGCGCTCGCGGATGCGGGCGTGCGCGACGCCGATCTGGTGATCGCATGCACGTCCCGCGATGAGGCGAATCTCGTGGCCGCCACGTTCGCCCGGATCGAGGCCCCGCGCGCCACCACGGTGATTCGCACCTCGAACGTCGAGTACATCGAGCTCTGGCGCGAGGGGCGACTCGACGTCGACTTCGTCGTGTCGTCGGAAGTC
>JAYTJO010000302.1:0-1863 GCA_043730975.1 Thermoleophilia bacterium
AAGCTCGACACCACGCGGGCGAGCTCCTCGAGCGAGGTCAGGCCGGCGGCCGCTTTCGCGATCCCGTCGTCCCAGAGAGATCGCATCCCAGCCGCAGCGGCCGATCGCTCGATCTCGTCCCTGTGCGCGTTCTGAGCGGCAAGCGACTCCAGTTCGTCGTTCATGATCAGTAGCTGGAAGATGCCGACCCGGCCCTTGTAACCCGTCCTGTTGCACCGCGGGCAGCCGACCTTGCGGTAGAGAACCATGCCCTCGCGAGCAGCAGCCATATCGGGTGAGATCCTGGCCGCCATCAGTTCCTCGGTGCTCGGGGTATACATCTCACAGCAGTTGGAGCAGAGCTTGCGCGCAAGGCGCTGCGCGAGCACGGCAGAAACAGCCGACCCGACCAGGAACGGCTCGACTCCCATCTCGTTGAGCCGCGTCAGCGCGCCCGCCGCGTCGTTCGTGTGCAGTGTCGAGAGCACGAAGTGGCCGGTTAGCGCGGACTCGATCGCCATCTTTGCCGTCTCGCCGTCTCTGATCTCGCCGACCATGATCACGTCGGGATCGGACCGGAGGATCGAGCGGAGCGCAGCAGCGAAGGTCATGTCCGCCTTGACGTTGATCTGCACCTGGTTGATGCCCTGCAACCGGTACTCGACCGGATCCTCCACCGTGATGATGTTGATCTCGGGACGGTTGATCTCGGCGAGGCCGGCGTAGAGCGTGGTCGACTTACCGGAGCCTGTCGGCCCGGTGACGAGCAGGGCTCCCGTGGGGCGCCTGATGATCTCGGAGATCTTGTCGCGCATCGTCTCCGACAGTCCGAGCGACTCCAGCGTCGGTGTCTTGCGGGACTTGTCGATGAGACGCATGACCACCTGCTCGCCTTCGACTGTCGGCAAGACAGCGACACGGATGTCGAGAAGGCGACCAACTGCCCGTGCGTTGAGCGAGATGCGCCCGTCCTGCGGCTTGCGCCGCTCGGCGATATCGAGCTTTGCAAGCACCTTCAAGCGCGTGGTGACGCCGTTGGCCATCCGCTTGGGAATGCGCTGCACTTCGTTGAGGACGCCGTCGACGCGAACTCGTACGAGGAGCGCGTCCTCCTGCTGTTCGAAGTGGATGTCGCTTGCCCCGTCGGTGGCTGCTTGCATGATGATCGAGTTGACCAGGCGGACGAGTGGCGCGTCGGAGACCCCGTCGTCGACCTCGAGGTCGTCCTCGCTCTCATCGACGATGTCGAAGTCGTCGAGCGCGGACTGCGTCTCCATGACCTCGCTCTGACGGGCGCGCTTCTCGAGCTCCGCGAGGATGTCTTCGCGACTTGCGACTGCAACGTCGACGTGGTAGCGGGTCGCGAGCCGCAGCTCGTCGATCCCGTGGATATTCCCGGGATCTGCGATCGCAACGCGGAGTCTCTGGTCGACCCGAGAGACGGGGATCGCGACGACCCGCTGCAGGGTGCGCAGGGGAATGAGCTCTGCAGCATCGGGTGAAACCCTGTCCTCCTGCAGGTCCAGGAAGGGGAGGTTGAAGCGGCGCGCGAGCGAGCGCCCGATACCCTCTGCGAGCGCGTACCCTTCGTCGCGGATCGCTTCTGCGAGGGACCCGGTTCCCGCACGTCCGCGGGCGGCCGCCAGCCGGTCGCTTGGAAGCAGCTCTGTCGCTGCGACGAGCTCCGCAACGAGATCCGCGATCGTGTCGAATCCGGCAGAACCCGGCGCCTCGGGTCCGCCCTCTCCCGTCCCGGCGCGATCGCCGAGATTGGTGGACGTGCGTAGTGGGCCGGCGGGCTCGAAGTTCATGCGGATATTCCCTCAAACGAGGTATCGGCAGAACACGGCCGACGGTTGAGCAGCGTCGGCACGAACGGTTCGT
>JAYTJO010000303.1:0-2174 GCA_043730975.1 Thermoleophilia bacterium
AGGGCTACCACGCGTCGCCGTGATCGCGCTGGCCAAGAGAGAGGAGGAGGTGTTCGTCCCCGATCGCCCCGGGCCGATCATCCTCGACCGGCACGACCCGGGCCTTCAGCTCCTGCAGCGCATTCGCGACGAGGCGCACCGGTTCGCGGTCACGTTCCACCGTCAGAAGCGCGACACCCGTGCATTCTCGTCGATCTTCGACACCCTCGACGGCATCGGGCCGTCCCGTCGCCGCTCGATCCTGCATCATTTCGGCTCCGCCGACCGCTTCCTCGCCGCCTCGCAGGAAGAGCTCGAAGCTGTTCCGGGCCTACCGGCGAAGACAGCGCGGTCGGTGTACGGGCAGCTCCACCGCACGGGAGGCCCGACGTCCTGACCGGCCACCCTACTCCGTGGGTGCGAGGCGGACGATCTCGCGGAGAAACGGGACGTCGTCGCCCGGGTCAGCCGCGTCGATCTCCTCCGCGTAGCGGCGACCATCCCAGACGGCGGCGGCGATCGTGCCGGGTGAGCGAGCGTCGCCGACACCTTCGACGGTGGAGAGTCCGGCGTCGGCCCACTCGGTTGAGCGTCCGACCAGATCGACGAACAGAGCCTCCTGCGGTATCCGTGCCGTCACGAGCACGACCGTGTCGCAGGCGAGCTCGCGCTCCGCTTCGGTGTAGGTACAGGCGACCGTGGCTGTCCCGGTACCCGCTGCAACGAGGGTGGTCGACGGGGAGAGAGTGACGCCGAGCTCGATCAGGCGGCGCTGGATGCGGTGCTGCTCCATCGTGTTGACTGACCACTCGGAGACCCTGGGGGCGGGTGTGACGAGTGTGACAGCGTGGCCCTCGGAAACGAGCAGCTCGGCGAGGACGCCGCCCAGGTAGTAGTGGTCGTCGTCGAAGAGCACGACGTCGTGCCCAGTGGGACGCGCCCCGTCGAGGATGTCGTCCGGCGTGAGTACGTCGGTACCCTCGCCGAAGGGAAGTCCCTGCGGGTGCCAGCGTCCCCCTCCGTCACGACGCCAAGCGCACCCGGTAGCCACGGCGACGTGGTGAAAATCGTACGAGAGGATCTCGTCGGCGGTCAGCCTGCTCTCGAGCGCAACCTCCACGTTTGGCAGCCGGTCGAGTTGCCCCTTGCGGTAGTCGACGACGCGGATCCACGCGGCCAGTCCGGGGAGGCGGGCCTCACGCTCGACCCGACCGCCGAGTGACCGGGTCGCCTCGGCGAGCACGACGTCGTAGCCGCGCTTCCCGAGGGACATCGCAGCCTCGAGCCCCGCCGGGCCGGCGCCGACCACCAGCACCTTTGCGGGAGCGGTCGCCGGGCGGTACGTCTCGGGATGCCAGCCGCGCCGCCACTCCTCGCCCATGCTCGGGTTCTGGGTGCAGCGGATCGGAACGATCGTGGCATCGCCGGAGACGCAGATGTTGCAGCCGATGCACTCGCGGATGTCGTCGTAGCGTCCCTCCTCGATCTTCACAGGCAGGAACGGGTCCGCGATCGAGGGGCGGGCGGAGCCGACGAAGTCCATCACGCCTTCGCGCACCATCCGGGCCATCAGATCGGGGGACGTGAACCGGCCGACGCCGACGACGGGCTTCGTCGTCAGCTGCTTGAGGCCGCGGAGGTAGATCTCCTGCCCGCCTTCCTCGCCGAAACGAGACGTCACGGAGTCGTTCTCCCACTCGCCCGCGACGAAGTCCCAGAGATCGGGCAGCTCGCCCGTGAGCGCGAGGACGGCCTCCATCTCGTCGCGGCCGAAACCGCCGGGGCCCGAGAGGTCGTCGATCATGATCCGGCAGGCGACGGCGGCCTTGCCGTCGACCTCGGCGAGCGTGTCCTCCAGCACCTCTCGGAGAAGCCGGGCTCGTGCGGTGGCGTCGCCGCCGTAGCCGTCGGTGCGGCGGTTGAGGCGCGGAGAGAGGAACTGGCCGATCGTATTGAGGTAGTGGCCCGCGTAGACGTAGACGAGGTCGAATCCGGCCTCGAGCGACCTCCGCACGGCGGCGCGGTGTCGTCGCCTGAGATCGGCGATGTCGGAGAGAGCCATCCGGCGTGACTGGACGGGCTCGTAGCCGTCCGTCGGCATGTGATCCACGGTCATCGAGGTCTGGCGGCTGTAGAGGTTCGAGCTGACGCGGCCGTTGTGGCAGAGCTCGATGCCAGCGAGCGAGCCGTGCTCG
>JAYTJO010000304.1:0-2402 GCA_043730975.1 Thermoleophilia bacterium
TACGACTTTCAGAAGACGCCGTTCGACGTCGACAACTACTGTGCGACGCTGCGCGTGACGCCCGTTACGGACGGCGGCGGCAGCTTCGTCGAGTGGTTCACGACCTTCGATTGTGACCGCGACCAGCAGGCCCACTGGACGGGCTTCTTCGCGAACGAGATCTTCCAGGGCGGGTTCGACGCGCTCAAGGCCCACTTCGCCTGATGTCGACGCGTCGCGAGCTACGAGTCGCAGGACAGGCGGAGCCGATCTCGCACTTCACTGATGCCGTCGAGGCAGGCGGCTTCCTGTTCGTCTCCGGGATCGTCCCCGTTGACGAGCGACGCGAGCTCGTCGGCGGGGACGACGTCGTTGCACAGGCACGCTGCGTCTTCGAGAACATGCGTGCCGTTCTCGCGGCGGGAGGCTGCACCTTCGCAGACGTCGTCAAGGTGACCGTCTACCTCACCGACGTGAGCGACCGACCCCTCGTCAATCCGGTGCGGCAGGAGGTGTTCGGGGAGACGCGCCCGGCATCGACGCTCGTCGAGATCTCTGCCCTCGTGATCCCGGGGGCGAAGATCGAGGTCGAGTGCGTCGCGTTGATTCCGTGACCGACCCGTACAACGCTGCCATCACCTGGCTCGTGGAGCCGTTGCGCGGTGCGGCTGACGGCCCGCTCGCAGGGCGGACGCTCCTCGTGAAGGACCTGATCGACACCGCCGGGATCCGAACCACGTACGGCTCGCAGATCTACGCCGATCACGTCCCCGATCGGCACGCGACGGTCGTGCAACGTGCTCTCGACGCGGGAGCGGTCATCGTCGGCAAGGGGAATCTGCCCGAGTTCGCATGGGGTGTGCTCGGTGCGAACCCGTGGTACGGGACGGTGCACAACCCGCTGCACCCGGGGAAGACAACTGGTGGCTCGTCTGCGGGGAACGCCGCGGCCATCGCGGCCGGGCTCGTCGAGCTCGGGATCGGCACCGACACCGGCTGCTCGATCCGGCTGCCGTCGGCCGCGTGTGGAACGGTGGGTCTCAAGTCGCAGTGGGGTCTGCTCCCGCTTGATGGGGTGTTTCCGCTCTGTCCCTCACTCGACACCGTCGGGCCGATGGGGCGCACCGTCGAGGATGTTGCGGTCCTCTGGTCGGTGCTCGCCGGAACCGTGATGCCCGAGCCACGCCTCGACGGCCTCACCGTTGGGCTCCTGCGCCGTGCCCCCGATCTCGCCGACGGACGCGAGACCGAGGCGAGCGACGCCGCCGAGGCGTGGGTCGCCGACCTCGAACGACTCGGCGCTCGCGTCGTCGAATCGGTGATTCCTGCGGCGCAGGCGGACATGTGGCCCCTCTTTCTCCACGAGGCGGCCTGGAGCCACCGCGAGACGTTCCCGTCCCGCGCCGGCGAGTACGCCTCCACGATCCGCCCGAAGCTCGAGGCTGCACAGCTCGTGTCGGCCGATGCCGTCGCGGCCGCCCGCGAGGCGCTCGCGGTCTGGCGCGTCTACGAGCCCGAGGTCGATCTCTACGTGTCCCCGTGCTACGCGATCGACCTTCCGGCGGAGGACGCCGACGAGCTCGATGTGCGGCTGCCGCTGTCGTCCTTCCTCCGCTGGGTCAACCTGATCGGCTGGGCGGGCCTGGCAGTCGGAAACATGCAGTTCGTCGCGCCCGACGACCGCACCGTTCTCGCAGCCGGACTTGCCTGGGAGCATCGGTAGAATCCTCGGCCGTGGGCCGGGCCTCGATAGCAACGCTTCTGATCGGGCTCGCGCTCGTCATCGGCGGCTGCGGTGAGGACGAACCGGAGCGCTCAGCGCTTGCGGAGGGCCTCGCGGCCCTGTGCGAGGAGGCGCGGGCCGACACCGAGGCGCTCGGCCTGCCGTCGGAGAAGGGCTTTGCCGTCATCCAACCCGGCGCGGAGAGAGGACTTCGCCTCGCCGCCGACATCAGGAAGCTGAAGGGCACGACGGCGGCCGAGAAGGAGCAGATAGCGTCGCTCGCCGAGTACTTCCGCTTCTACCACAACGAGGTCGAGGCGGGGGCGAGGATCTACGAGCTGGGTCAGCCCGACGCCTACGCGATCACGATCGAACGGGCGAAGCCGTCGCTCGCAAGCGCCGAGGCGCTGGCCACTCGCATGGGCGCGCCCGAGTGCGCTGTGCGGCCGTTCCCTGACCGATAGATCGACGCGCCCCGATCGACCGGTAGCTCTCTGCGGAAGGGTTGCCAAGACCTTCGCGATTCAGGCAGTGTTCGTGTCTTTGACACCCCCGCCCGATGGTTTCTGGTTTCTGTTCTAAAGGGAGGGGTCACGGGGAACCGTAGGTTCCCGGCTTCAGGATCCGCGCGCAGCGCGGCAGAAGAATCAGACGTGAGGGCGTGAGGCAAGGCGCGATACGCTCTTCCATCGCGCCTTGC
>JAYTJO010000305.1:0-5801 GCA_043730975.1 Thermoleophilia bacterium
CACCGGCTTCGAGCTCGGTGACGACGACACGGTGACGGCCGTCGAGACCGACAAGGGCCGACTCGCCGTCGGCGAGCAGGTCGTGATCGCGCCCGGCCCGTGGGCCAAGCAGTTCTGGGGCATGCTCGGCCTGCCGATGACGATCGACATCCACACACCCTCCGGTGACGTCGCGCGCGACCAGCCGATGTGGACGTACTGGAACCTGCAGGAGGGCGAGATCACCGTCGACCCGCTGATGTTCGACACGGCAGACGGGGGTGCGCCACCCGTGATCCATCTCGACACCGACGCACCACTCACCACCGACGACGGCAAGCTGATCACGGACGAGCTGTGGGGCATCTACTTCAAGCGCGACCGCCACGGCGTCCAGGGCGGCGCGTCGCCGCTCACCGTCGACGGCGACGTCGAGCTCGACCCGTACCCCTCCACCACGAACGTCGATGACGAGTTCCCCGACATGTGGTGTGCGGCGCTCTCGCACGCGATGAGCCGCTTCGAGGGCTGCCGGCCGCTCTACAAGCAGGCCCGTTCCGGCGGCGTCGGCTCGTTCACGGCGGACAACTTCCCGGTCTTCGACTACCTGAAGCCGAACGTCTACGGGATCCTCGACTCGAACCACGGGTACAAGATGATCGGCGTCGGCCGCGAGGTCGCCCGGGTGATGTGCGGCGACTCGGCGCCGCTCCTGACGCCGTTCCGCTTCGAGCGCTTCGCAACCGGCGACCTTCATCCCGTCTCGAACTCGCCCTATCCCTGGTCGTAACTGCGCGGCAGGGCTGCTGCGAAGCACGCAAGCACGGCGCTGCCAAACCCGGATCGCGGGAAACCCGCTACAACGAGGTGGCTTTTCCGCTTGCCAGCCGCACCCCAACCCGATTGAATATGTACGACGACCCGTAAAGGAGGCAGACCAATGAAGACGATCGTGGTTGGGTACGACGACACCGAGCCGGCGCAGCGAGCCCTGCAGAGGGCAGCCGAGCTCGCCGGGGTGCTGGGCGGCAAGCTCGTGGTCACGAGCGTGGCACCGGTGCATCTCCCGATCGGGCATGGCGGGGGCCCGATCGACCCCACCGACTCCCCCGACATGCACAGGGATGAACTGGCAGCGGCCGCGACACTCCTTGAGGGCCTCGGCGTCGAGGCGGAGTACATCCCTGCGGTCGGGGGGCCTGCGGACACCATCGTCCAGCTGGCAGGCGATCGCGAGGCCGACATGATCGTGGTCGGTACCCGTGAGATCAGCGTCGTCCAGCGTCTCCTGGGTCAGAGCGTGAGTGCGTCCGTAGCACGTCACGCCCATTGCGATGTCCTGATCGTGCACTGAGCATCGATCGAGTGGTGTCCTGCGGTGGGGCTGGCCTGTCCCACCGCAACGCACCGCCCACCCGCGCGCCCGACCAAGCCGCTCGCGCGCCGGCTCCGTCAACAAAGGGGCGCACGAGGGCTTCGGTGACCCGAGGCCTGCTTTCCGGCGGCCCCGCGCCGGAGGATGAACGCGTGCTGATCGTGCTCCAACTTCCCGGTGCTCGACAACCTGAAGCTGCGACAGGCCTCCCGCCGGACGGAGCCCGGCTCCGACGGACCAGGGCGGCTTGCTCAGAAGCGTCCGGCGCCTGGATTCATCCAGGCGCCGGAGACGAAGCGGGTGTGGCCGCTAGAGGGATCACCTCGACCTCGACGCCGTCCTTGCGGAGCTTGCGACGAAGCTCGGCACCGACGTCGCCTTCGATCATTCGGCGAAGACCCCTCGGCACCGTCGTCTCGTCGATCACGATCACGCGCACGCCTCGACCCCGGGCCACCGCCGCGAGCTTCTTCGCGGTGCGGCGCGTCGCCGCCACCTGACCGTCCGCCGAGACGCCGTTGGCGCGCAGGGCGCGAATCGCCGCCTCCACCCATCCCTGACGCTCAGCGATCTCGTCCTTCGTCGGGAGGAGCCCCGGATGCGGCAGCCCAAACGACGAGCCGTAGATCTTCGCGATCGTCACGACCGCGGCCGACCCTGAGCCCGCGAGGGCGGCCGCCTGAGCGACCGCCCTCGGGGAGAAGTCCTGTCGCCCGTCCGAGGCGAGCAGCACCTCACACGGATCGAGCGGTTGGACGTCGAAGCTTCGACGGTGGAACGGCACCGCCTACGCCGAGCCCCCGGAACTCGGCGCCGCGGCCTCGGGGCTCGCGCCAGCCGACTTGTCCTCAATCGTCCGCCACCAGTAGAGCGGGAAGTAGAGAGTGAGCAGAAGCAGCCCGATCCAGTACAGCCAGCGATAACCCGTCCCGACGACGTAGTCCGCCGCGTAGTACCCACCGATCGCCCACAGGACGAGTCCGGCGATACCGACGATTAGTGCCAGCGGCCCGAACGCACGCGGCATCTTCAGCTCTCGAGCCGTCTCCTCACGGGTGGCGCGGAAGATCCCGTACCCAACCATCGAGACCGAGAGAGCGAAGAGGTACCCCATGTTGGAGAAGACGTAGATCTGCAGTGGCGAGCCGACGGTCAGCACCGCGATCGAGCAGCCCAGGCTGACGAGCATCGCGAACGACGGTGCCTTGTGCTTGTTCGCCCACCCGAACGCCTTCGGGAGAATCCCGTCGTGGGAGTTCTGATAGAGCCCGCGGGACGCACCCATGATCGCGTTCAGCACCGACAGGCTGAGCGCGACGATCAGGGAGAGGCCAATGAACCAGGTCCAGAACTGGTTGACGCCGAAGATCTGATCCACGTAGCCCTGGAACAGGATGTTCGCGTCGCCGATCCAGCCCTCGTTGTCCTTCGCAAGCTGCTGCAGCCCCGCCGTCCCGAGCACGGCGAAGACCATGATCGGGAGCGTCACGTAGATGAACAAGCCGAATATGCCTTCGGCCGTGATCGCGATCTTTGCATCCCGCACGGGCTCGCGGCATTCGCCGATATAGCAGGCCGCAGCCTCCATCGCGAGCACCGTCCACGTGTAGATGAAGGCCCAGCCAAGGATCAACTGCCAACTCCCCTTCGTGCCGATCGGAGACGATGAGAGCGAGAGACTGAGGTTGTCGAAGCCGTCCAGCGAGCCAGGCTTGAAGAACGGGAGGATCACGAGGAGGACGAGCGGCACGATCGTGCAGATACCGAGGACGGTGGCAAACGATGCACCGAGTCGGATTCCGAGCCAGCACGGGATGAACATCACGAGCAGCAGGATCACACCGACAACGAAGACGTCAACGGGAACCACGGAGCCGAACTTGCTGCTGATCGGCCCGAACTCACCGCCGAAGTCGATGTTGAAGAGGTCGACGATGTACAGCGAGGCGAGGAACGCGTTGATCGGAGCGACCGTGAACCAGCCGAGCCAGTACGCCCACGACGAGAGTCCGCCGATGTGGCGCGAGAAGGTGTTGCCCAGTGGCTTGAATGTCTCGAATGCATACGACGGCAGCCCGCCGGAGCGTTCGGGCCACGTCGCTGCCATCTCGGCGAGACAGAAGCAGAGAAAGACGCCGATCGCTGTGATGATCGCGAAGAGCACGATCGCGAAGCCACCGAGCGCATAGAGCGCATAGCCGATGAGACCGATGATGAGAACGGTGCCCGCGAGCCCGATCACGAACGCGCCCCACCAGTTCGTCTCGCGCGCCAGACCGCCGGACGCGTTCGGGACGTCTACGAGCCTGCTGTCGAAATCACTCACGGTGCCTCCTCCGAGATGGACGGAACGTGACCATCGAAACGTATCGGGCGGACGGAGTCAAGCCCTCGCGACTCAGAGCGGCGTTCGGCCGGGAATCCAGTCCGTCCCGGCGAGCGGTACTCGAGCCATCGCGGCGGCCTCGATCGTGAGTGCGACGAGGTCCTCCGGCTCGAGATTGTGCACGTGCGACTTGCCGCACGCACGCGCAAGAGTCTGCGTCTCGAGGGTGAGCACGCGGAGGTAGTTCGCAATTCTGCGGCCACCGAGCTCGGGGTCGAAACGCGCTGCCAGCTCGTCGTCCTGGGTGGAGATCCCCGTCGGGTCGCGGCCGGCCTGCCAGTCGTCGTAGTAGCCGGCCGAGCTACCGATCTTCTGGTACTCGGCCTCGTAATCGGGACTGTTGTCACCCATCGCGATCAGCGCGGCCGTGCCGATCGAGACCGCGTCGGCGCCGAGAGCGAGGGCCTTCGCGACGTCGGCGCCGCTGCGGATTCCCCCGGAGACGATCAGCTGCACCTTGCGGTGCATGTCGAGCTCCTGCAACGCCTGCACGGCGAGCGGAATGGCGCACAGGGTGGGGATACCGACGTGCTCGATGAAGACGTCCTGCGTCGCCGCTGTACCGCCCTGCATGCCGTCGACGACGATCACGTCGGCGCCGGCCTTGACCGCGAGCTGCACGTCGTAGTAGGTGCGGGTGGCGCCGACCTTGATGAAGATCGGCTTCTCCCAGTCGGTGATCTCGCGCAGCTCACCGATCTTGATCTCCAGGTCGTCAGGGCCGGTCCAGTCGGGATGTCGGCAGGCGCTTCGCTGGTCGATGCCCTTCGGCAGGTCGCGCATCGCGGCGACGCGGTCGGAGATCTTGTGCCCGAGCAGCATCCCGCCGCCACCCGGCTTCGCGCCCTGGCCGACGACGACCTCGATCGCGTCGGCCCTGCGAAGGTCGTCCGGGTTCATGCCGTAGCGCGAGGGCAGCAACTGGTAGACGAGCATCTCCGAATGGCCGCGCTCCTCGGGCGTCATGCCGCCATCACCCGTCGTCGTCGAGGTTCCCATCTCGGTCGCGCCGCGACCGAGGGCCTCCTTCGCGGGCGCCGACAGTGCGCCGAAGCTCATGCCTGCGATCGTGATCGGGATCTTCAGCTCGAGCGGCTTCTTCGCGAAGCGCGTCCCGAGCGTGACGGTCGTGTCGCAGCGCTCGCGGTAGCCCTCGAGCGGGTAGCGGGAGACGCTCGCGCCGAGGAAGAGGAGGTCGTCGAAGTGCGGCAGCTTCCGCTTCGCCCCGAAGCCACGGATGTCGTAGATGCCTTCCTTGGCGGCCCGCTGGATCTCGGCGATCACGTTGCGATCGAAGAGAGCAGACTCGCGCAGCCCGGGCTGCCAGCCGTTGCTCATCAATACGCTCCGGCGTTGTCGATCGTGAAGTTGTAGAGCTGCCGGGCCGAGCCATAGCGTCTGAAGTCGGCGGCGTCGACATCGTCGATCCCCGCACGCTCGAGGAGCTCGCGCACCTGGGCGACGTGCTCGGCTCGCATCTCCTTCTCGATGCAGTCCGCCCCCAGGCCGGCAACGGTGCCGCGGACGTAGAGCCGTGCCTCGTAGATCGAGTCACCGAGCGCGTCTCCCGCATCACCACAAACGACGAGGTTCCCCGTCTGCGCCATGAAAGCGCTGAGATGACCGACCGAGCCGCGCACGACGATGTCCACCCCCTTCATCGAGATGCCGCAGCGGGCAGCAGCGTCGCCGTGGACGACGAGCAGGCCACCATGTGCGGTCGCGCCGGCCGACTGGCTGACGCTCCCCTCGACGACGACGAGGCCCGACATCATGTTCTCGGCGATCCCGGTGCTCGCGTTGCCGTGCACGCGCACCGTTGCGTGCTTGTTCATCCCGGCGCAGTAGTAGCCAACGTGGCCGTCAATCTCGACCTCGAGCTCCGCATCGAGGCCGCACGCGACAGCATGCGCACCCTTCGGGTTGACGATACGCCATCGCGTCGGTCCTTCGCCGGTGAGGGCGACGTCGTGAAGCCGCTGGTTGAGATCGCGCAGCGACGTGGCCGCCAGATCGACGACCTCGGCCTCCATCGTCTCGGTCATGCGACTGCCGCCCGAT
>JAYTJO010000306.1:0-2929 GCA_043730975.1 Thermoleophilia bacterium
CGCTCTTCCTCCGCGAGATCCCCGCACACTCCTCCTTCCGACGGAGGAAAGCGGTGGGGTGGGCGCGAATCCGGAACCGTGGCCAGGGAACCTGTCAGACCGCCGCGGCGGAAACGACGCCGGTCGCGGCTTCTGATTCCGCTCGGGATCATGATCGTGATGGCGTTCCTGTACTACCGACCGCTCGCGAGCTACCTCGAAACGCGCAGCGAACGAGAGACACGGATGACCCAGGTCGTCGCACTGCGAGCCGAGAAGCAACGCCTCGAGCGGCGCCTCGCCCGCACGACAAGCGACGCGGCTCTCGCCCGCGACGCGCGGCGGATCGGCTATGTCAAGCCTGGCGAACGGCTCTTCATCGTCAAGGGCATTCCGGTGTGGCAGCGCAACAATCGCACCCCGGCACCCTAGAAGCTTGATGCGGGCTACCGTGTCGCCCGTGGAAGACCGCGACCTCGTCGAGCGCCAGATCGGCCGTCGCCCTCGGGCGTTCCGACGCGTCGCCGCGCGCTGTCCGTTTGGCATGCCGGCCGTTACCGAGCAGGAGCCATACGATGTGACCGGGGCGCCCTTTCCAACGACCTACTACCTCACCTGCCGGCACGTGATCGCCGCCGTCTCACGTCTCGAGGCCGCTGGCGGAGTGGAGCGGTGGAGTGCGGCTGTCGCAGCGAGTCCCGGGTTGACCGCGGATCTCGAGCGAGCGACGGAGCAGCAGCGGCAGATCCGTCGTTCCCTCGCGGGGATGAGCGAGGGTGCAGATCACGGAGCATCGCTCGACTCCGGTATCGGCGGGTCGCGGAACCCCACGCAGCTCAAGTGCCTTCATGCCCACGTGGCCTTCGCGCTCGCACAGCCCGGCTATCGCATCGGAGAGGCGATCCTGGCCGAGGTCGTGGATCCGTGGCCGGCCGATGCCTGCTGCTTCCCCGTCGACGACGAAGCATTGTGATCGCCAACCTCGATCTCGTTCGCGATGACTGGGAGGCCGGTTATCGCCGCCTCGAGCTGGTCTCCCGGGATGAAGCCCAGGCGGCTCTGCTCAGCGAACAGGTCGACGTGATCTCGGCGGAGCTACGACGGCGCGTGGGGAGCACGTTCACCCTCGAGATGCTTGCAGCGGCCTACGCCGGCGCAGACGGCTGGGTGCGACAGGCGATCGAGGAGCGCGCGCCGACGCCCGGCTGGCCCAGAACGATCGCGATGGTCGAGGACGCTGCATTCCACATCTACGCGCGCGGCGCCGTGGACTACGCGCCGTGACCGAGGATCAGCTGACCACGCGGCGATCGCCTCGGCGAAACCCGTGGCCGCGGCGGCTCCTCGTCGCCGCCGTCGTGCTCGTCATCTTCGTGCTCGGGATCGCGATCGGACAGGCTCTGAATGACGGCCCGCCGCCACCGTCCACAGAGACCTACGTCCGCACTCTCACGACGCTCACCGACCAGCCGGGCACAACAAGCGGATCCTGAGCCCCGTCTTGGTCAGAGCTCTTCGGAGGCCTGGAGGAGCCCGGCCACGATCACGCCGATCGCGGCGGCGAGGCTGATCCAGATTCCGACGCCCCGCCCGGCAAAGAAGAAGTCGTCGGGGATCGAGATCGCACGTACGAGCACGATGATCGTCGCGGCTGAACCGAGGAAGATCGTGACGAGGCTCTGTGGCACCGTAGCCGGCGGCTCGACGCCCGCCTCCCTGAGCGCGACGACGATTACGACCGCGATTCCGAGAAAGAAGACGATCTTGCCGGCGACGCCGGTGTCCCAGCCGGTAACGGACACCTTGACACCCTCTCCGGAGCCCGAGTACCAACCCGTGAACGCGGACACGGCGAGCACGACTCCGGCGAGGAGGCCGAGGCGGTCGCCGATCCCGAGGAGGCCTCGCTCGAGGATCGAGCCGCCGTAGCTGTCGCGATCGGGGAGTGCCATCGCGTCATAGTATGGATCATCGCGCCGATGGAGTTGGCGCTTACACTTCGCAATGTGGTGCAACAGACAAGCGACGTACCGTCAGACGATGTTCCGGTGGTGGATCACGAGGCCGTCCGCGATACGGTCCGGCTGCATCGGGCACGCCGGAAGGCTCGAATCGAACACCGCCGAAGGACGCGGCGCGCCGGCCTTCGATTCTGGGTCGTACTCCTGCTGTTGCTCGTCGCGAGCGTCGCCCTCTCGGTCACGATCTGGAACGAGATCCAGAAACTCTTCGGCCTCTGAGATCCGGAATCATCCATCTGCGTGGACATTCGGCCGTCATGACGGGACTCGTCGTCATTCTCATCGCGATCACCGTGACGCCCATCTTCGTCGTGAACGCGTTTCGCATCCTTTCCAGCGACTGGTTCGTCCGCTACGAGCTCGGCCAGGACGGTTTTCCTGCGGACCGCTACGGGCTCGCAGGTGAGGATCGTCTGGCGCTCGCCCTCACGGGGCTCCGTTCGATCCAGCCGGCAAGCGAGGGGATCGCGCTGCTCGAGAGGGCTACCCTCCCTGACGGATCACCCGCGTTCGACGGTCGGGAGCTCCGACACATGGCCGACGTGCGCCGACTGCTCGGGAACGCGCTACGACTGCAGCTCGTCGTCGTCGGCATCCTCTTCGCGCTCGCGATTGGGCTCCGGCGCTCATCGCGGTGGCGCACGGTTGTGCCTCGTGGGCTCCAGATCGGCGCGTTCCTGACCTTCGCGATTGTGCTGCTCGCAGTGCCGATCATCCTGCTCGGCTTCGATGACTTCTTCCTGCGCTTCCACGAGGTGTTCTTCAGCGGCGACACGTGGCGGTTCTCGACCACCGACACGCTGCTCCGTCTGTATCCGGAGGCGTTCTGGCAGGACACGTCGCAGCTTGTCGCCGGGACCGTTGTCCTGCAGGCTGTCGCCGTTTCGATTCTCGCGACCTGGTGGCTCCGGCGTCTCCGGTCGGAGCGG
>JAYTJO010000307.1:0-11197 GCA_043730975.1 Thermoleophilia bacterium
CCCGAGGTCTTCAACGCGTTCAACCGAGCGCTCCACGTGGCGCTCCGGGCGGCGCTCGAGGAGGCAGCAGATCCAGCTGTCCGCTGTGTCGTGATTACCGGGGCCGGCCGCGGCTTCTGCGCCGGCCAGGATCTGCACGAGTTCTCGAAGATCGACACGACGCTCGAGGAAGCGCTCGAGGAGACCTACCATCCGAACATCCGGCTGATCCGGGGCCTTGCCAAGCCCGTGATCGCGGCTGTGAACGGACCGGTCGCAGGCGCCGGTCTCTCCCTCGCCAGTGCCTGCGACGTCCGCGTCGCCTCCGCCGCCGCAGCGTTCGTCCCTGGATTCGTCGGCATCGGCCTCGTGCCAGACTCCGGAGGCACGTGGTTCCTTCACCGTCTCCTTGGATTCACGCGCGCCTTCGAATGGATGAGCTCGAACCGCAAGCTCGGGCCTGACGAGGCGCTCGCGTGGGGCCTTGTCTCCGAGGTGATTCCGGCCGACAGCTTCGTCGCGCGCGTGGCCGAGGTCGCTGCGACGTGGGCTGCACTTCCGACGGTCGCCGTCGCGATGACGAAGCAGCTCTTCGAGCACGCGCACGCGGCGTCACTCGAGGATCAGCTGGCCCTCGAGGCCGATCTGCAACAGCTCGCGATCGGCACGGCCGACTTCGCCGAAGGAGTCGCTGCGTTCCTCGCGAAGCGACCCCCGAGGTTCACGGGCACCTAGCCCGGGCCACGACAAAGGGAGCAGGATGTCCGAACAGTTAGCCATGCCCGAGGGAGACGCTCCGGCGGCCCATCCGATCCATCTGGTCATCACGGACGATCTCGAGCGAAACCGGCTCACCGTGTTCTTCCGGTTGCTGCTCGTCGTTCCGCACCTGTTCTGGCTCATGCTTTGGGGCATCGCGGTCTGGTTCGCCGTCATCGCGGCGTGGTTCGTCGGCATCTTCACCGGGCGAATCCCGGACGGACTCCACGATTTCATCGCCGGCTACCTGCGGTATCTGACGCACGTCTACGCATACTTCTCGATCGCCGCCGATCCGTTCCCCTCGTTCTCGGGAGAGGTCGGCTATCCGATCGACGTGGTGATCGCGCCTCCGGGACAGCAGAGCCGACTGACGATTCTTTTCCGACTGTTCCTCTACATCCCCGCTGCGATCGTCCTCTACCTGCTCGGCTACGTCGCGCAACTCATCTCGTTTGCCGCCTGGTTCTATGCTCTCTTTGCCGGAAAGCTGCACCCCGGGATGAGGGATATCCTCGCGTACTGGCTGCGCTACAACGCGCAGGTGTTCGGCTACGTCTGCCTGTTGACACAGCGGTATCCGAGCTTTTCGGAGGAGTGATGCCGTGACCGGAATCCGCACCGTCGACTACCACACGGGCGGCGAGCCCTTCCGGATCGTTGTCGGTGGCGCCGAGGTTCCGGTGGGCACATCGATCCTCGACCGTCGCCGCGACGCGCTCGAACGACTCGACCACGTGCGCCGCCTGCTCGTCAACGAGCCACGGGGGCACGCCGACATGTACGGCGGTTACGTCGTGCCCCCGAACGATGACGGTGCCGACCTCGGTGTCGTCTTCTTCCACAACGCCGGCTACTCCACGGCGTGCGGGCACGGCACGATCGCCCTCGTCACGTGGGCTCTCGACGAGGGGATCGTCGAACGGCGGGAGGGCGAGAATCGCGTCGTCGTCGATGTACCGTCCGGACGTCTCGAGACGGTGGCGACGGTCAGCGACGGGCGGGTTCGCTCTGTTCGTTTTCGGAACGTGCCGGCGTTCGTCTGGGCCACGGGCGTCGAGGTTGCCGGGCGGAGCGTCGATGTGGCCTATGGCGGCGCCTTCTACGCATCCGTTCCCGAGCTCGTCGAGCCGGCAGAGCTCCCGCGGCTGATCGAGCTCGGTCGCGAGATCAAGCGTGAGCTCGAGTCCTGGCAGGAGATCGTGCACCCCCTCGAGCCCGAGCTCCGGGATGTCTACGGCGTCATCTTCTGGCAGGAGGAGGGAGGCAACCCCCTCACGCAACGTAACGTGACGGTCTTCGCCGACGGGGAGGTGGATCGCTCGCCCTGTGGGTCGGGGACGTCCGCCAGGCTTGCCTTGCTCGATGCTTCATGGCAGCTCCCCCGTGGGGCGGAGCTACGGCATCTGTCGATCGTGGGTTCGTCGTTCACGGGCCGCGTGGTCGACGAGGTCGATGTCGCGGGCCGTCCTGCGGTTGTCACGGAGGTCACTGGTAGCGCGTACAGAACGGGCGAATCATTGTTCACTCTCGACCCGGATGACCCACTCGGCGAGGGATTCCTGCTGCGGTAGCTACAGGTTCCGTACGCTGCCCGGGTGGAGACCGAAGACGATGCGCTCGTGATGTACCTCGTCGTGCGGCGCCGAACGACCCGGCCGTTCGTCGAGCTCGCGACGGCAGCAGCACTCGCGACGCGCCGATGCGCTTACCGGTTTCGCGAGGACGATCGCTGGCGCGACGGCTTCGAGGAATGGTGGCGCCACTCGTTCCGGAAGGTCTGCCTTCGCGCCGAGCCGCGCGAGTGGGACGAGCTGCGTGTCCTCGATCACGAGCGGGTCGGAGACGTTGCGTGTCTACCGCCGATGCGCCGCTCCGCCCGCGATAGCGTGCTCGTCAGGATGCAGACCCTCAGCGACGAGGCAGGTTCGTTGCCGGAGCTCGATCCCGACGAACTGGGCGATCTCACGCTCGTCGTCGCTACCGATCTTGGAATGAGCGCGGGGAAGGCTCTCGCCCAGATCGGCCATGCTGCGCTGATGGTTGATCTCGACGCGGGGTTCGACAGGGGCCTCGACCTCCGTGTCGTCGGCCAGGGCAGTGGTGGCTGGGCTGCGCTTGCGGACTCGGCGGAGGCGGTTGTTAGAGACGGAGGTCTCACCGAGATCGCACCGGGGTCGGAGACGGTGCTCGTGATGCGTCCTCGGGCAAAGGCGCGACCGTGACGGGTGCCACGAGGGTCCTCATCGTCAATCCCTTCGCGAGCGGCGTCAACGAGCGCCGCCTCGCCGCCGTCCAGGCCGCGTTGCCGTCAGGAACCGAAACCGTCCTGACACAGGCACAGGGCGATGCGACCGAGCTCGCGCGAGAGTGGTCGCCGCGGGCGGAGGCGATCTACGTGTTCTCGGGCGATGGAACCTACAACGAGGTGATCAACGGGATCACCGGGGACGTGGCCCTCGGGTTCGTTCCCGGTGGCGGTACGAGCGTGCTCTCTCGAGCGCTCGGACTTCCGCGTGACCCGGTTCGGGCCGCACAGCTGATCGCTTCCGGTCGCCCGCGGCGTATCTCGCTCGGAGTCATCAACGGGCGCCGATTCGCCTTCAACGCGGGAATCGGTTTCGACGCCGAGCTGGTCCGGAAGGTCGATGGCCTCGGCCGTAGGCCGGACGGCAAACGCCCCGGAGATGTCCGCTTCGCCCTCACGGTCGCGCGAACGCTCGCCGAGCATCGGCTCCGCTACGAGCCACTGCTCGAGATCGAGGGGCTCGGTCGAGCCGCGTTTGCGCTCGTCGCGAACTGCTCGCCGTACACGTACGCCGGTCGTCTCGGACTCCGCATCGCTCCCGACGCGTCGTTCGAGGGCGGGCTCGACATCGTCGCGCCCCGGGAAGTCCGGATGAGGGCGATCCCGCGTCTTGCGAGTCAGGCTCTGCTTGGTCGGCAAGGTGCACGCGATGTGCTGACAGGCCATGACCTCGACCGGATCCAGCTCCGTTGCGATCGACCGATGCCGGCACAGGTCGACGGCGAGGACATCGGTGACATCGTCGAGGCCGAGATCATCGCGCAGCGCGACGCGCTGACCGTTCTCGTGTAGGGCAGCCACCGCTCGCGTGCGACCGGCCACGATCTCGCGATTGCACGCGTTCCCCACTACGCTGCCCACCATGGCGCACGCGTTCACACTGCCCGACCTGGGAGAGGGTCTCGAAGAGGGGGAGATCACGCGCTGGCTCGTCTCCGAAGGGGACGCGGTCGACGAGCACCAGCCCATCGTCGAAATCCAGACCGAGAAGGCGACAGTCGAGCTCGGAGCGCCGGTTGCCGGGATCGTCCTCCGCATCATTGCGCGCGAGGGAGAGCTCGCTTCCGTCGGCGCCACGCTCGCGATGATCGGGAGGAGCGGCGAGCAACTTCTTCATTCCGTCACGTCGCCGCCGGCCGAAGAGCCCCTGGCAGAGCCGATCATCGCGGTCGTCGGCTCCGAACCGCTCGAGGCGCTCGCACTCCACCGGCTCGCCCGCGAGCTCGGCATCGACTTCTCGGCCGTGCGCGGTACCGGCGCCGGCGGCCAGGTGACCGAGGCTGACATCCGTGCCGCCGTCGTACCGGCCGAGGGCCGGCGTGTACCGGTGCGTGGAATCCGGCGGGCGATCGTGGAGCAGGTAGAGCGAACCCACCGCGAGATTCCTGCGGTCACCTTCGTCGAGGAGTGCGATTTCACGGGCGTCGATCTCGACCTGCTCGTCGCGACCACCCTCTCTGCCGTCGCTGCCTCGCTCGTCGAGTACCCCGAGCTGAATGCGCGCATCGAGGAGGACGACATCGTCTTGCTCGACCGCTACGACCTTGGCGTCGCCGTCGACACCGAGGCAGGGCTCGTCGTGCCCGTCGTCCACGGGTGCGACCGGCTCTCCGTCGCCGAGATCGATGCCGAGATCAGGCGACTTGCCGACCGAGCACGGGCGGGCTCGCTTCATCCCGACGACGTGCGCGATTCGACCTTCTCCGTCACGAGCCCCGGAAAGTTTGGCGGTCTCCTCGTGACGCCACTGATCAACCATCCCGAGGTGGCGATCCTCGGACTGCACCGGATCGGGCCGCGGCCGGTTGTCCGGGACGGCGAGATAGTCGTCCGCGAGATGGGGAACGTGTCGGTCACCTTTGATCACCGCGTCGTCGACGGCGTTCGCGCAGGTGCGTTCTGTCTCGACGTGATCGGTCGCCTCGAACGACGATCCGTACACTAGCTCGGTGTTTCACAACCTACGCCCGTTTGCCCCTGAGGCCGGTGGTCGCAGTGACCTGTCCCGGGAGAGGCTGCGCCATCTCCCCTACGGCTCGGTGTTTCACAACCTACGCCCGCTTGCCGCCAGTTCTGAGACCCGTGATCGTCGTGACCCGTCCCGGGAGAGGCTGCGCCGTCTCCTGTACGGGTTGCGGGGCGAACGTTTCGAGTCCTCGCGCTAGATGGGCAGCTGGTACGAGATCGGAATCTCTGTCGGAATCGGCGTTGCCGCAGGCATCGCGTTTGCCGGCGTGCTCGCGGGTCTCCGGTTCGGATTCGCGACGACGCTGCTCGGAGCTCTCGTCGTTGGCGTGGTTGCGGGGATGCTCGTCAACGGCTGGATCGGCGTCGGCGGCGGTGTTGTCGGTGCCGTGATCGGTTCCGTGTCTGCGGCAGCGATCGTGCGAGGCGCCAACCGGCGCGGTGCGACTGCCGGCGGCACGGCGTTCCTCCTCATCGGAGCAGCGATCGTCGTCGGACTCCTCGCGCTGATCCCCGCGATCGGGTATCTCGAAGCACTTCTGATGCCCGTGATTGCGGCGCGTAGGGCGCGGCACGGCCCGGACAAGTACGCCGGGCTGCGCTCGCTCGCCAAGTGAGGCCGCGTCCGCTGATTCTCGCCGTCATCGACGGCCTCACACCATCGATGCTTGAAGGAACGATCGGGTCGCGCGAAACTCCGATGCTTGCCGCGCTTGCCGAGGTCGGTTCGTACCGGCGGGCAACGTCCGTCTTTCCCTCACTGACCCCGGTGTGTCTCTCGTCGATTGCGACAGGCGCGCACGGGGATATCCACGAGATCCCGCATCTCGTCTGGTACGACCGCAGCGAGGATCGCGTCGTCGAGTACGGCAGCTCCTTCGGCGCCGTCCGCGCGGCGGGAATCGGCCAGACGCTGCAGGACACGCTTGTCAACATGAATGGACAGCATCTCGGCGCGAAGGCCTTGACGGTGTTCGAGGCCCTCGCCGACGCCGGTCTCCGTACCGCGGCGACCAACTTCACCGCGTACCGCGGTCGCACACGTCATCGCTCGGCGCTCCCGTTCCTTCCCGACGTCCTCGGGCCGGAACGCTTCTTCTTCTACAACCTCTATAGCTCTGATCGCACGGGAGCGCCTCTTTCGTGGCGGAATCGAGCGGCAGGATCGATTGACGCCTATGCGACAGCCGTCGGGCGTTGGCTCGTCACGCGCGACGCATTCGACTTCTTCCTCTTCTACCTCTCGGACTACGACTATGCGTCGCACGAGCACGGGCCGGACTCCGCATTGCCTGCATTGCAGAGGTGTGACGCGGCGATCGCCTCCCTCGTCGAGGCCGGCGGTGGGATCGAGGCATTCCTCGATCGCTATGCCGTCATCGTGATGGCCGATCACGGCCAGACGCGGGTTCGTGAGTCTGTCTCTCTGGGTGCGGAGTACGCCGAGATCGATGGTGTTATCGCACTGGCGTCGAATCGAGCGGCCCACCTCTATCTCTCCTCGTCCTGTCGGCTCGATCCACGGGTTGTCGCAGCGCGTCTCGACGACGTGGCAGCGGTGGAGGTGACGCTGTTCCGGGAAGAAGCGCGCGCCGTCGCGCGGCGTGAGGGGGAGGAGCTCGGGTTCGCGCCGGATGGGGGATCTGGCTTCATCTGCTCCGGCGATGCTTCAATTCTCGGACATCCGGATGGGCTCGCGCGTTCCTGGGCGGCCCTCGCCAACCCGAACGCAGGCGAGGTTCTCGTCTCTGCTGCCGAGGGGTTCGAGTTCATGGATCTTGGCGGCGGCCATCACGTAGGAGGCGGCTCGCACGGTTCGCTCGTCACCGGCGATACCGAGGTACCGCTTCTGACGGTGGGCGTCGAGGCGGCTCCCGGCTCCGAACGCAGCGTGAGTATCGTCGACGTCGCCCCGCTCATCCTTGCCCATTTCGGCGTTCAGCTGCCTGCATACGCACTTGGCCGCGCCGCGTGACACGGTACTCTCGCGCGATATGACTGGCTCCCTCTCGACCCCACCCAGCCAGGGCAAGGCACAGCGCGTCGGGAGCGGGCTCGGAAAGCGGCGCAACTGGGAACAGCTCGTAAAGTTCTGCATCGTTGGTGCCAGCGGCTATCTCGTCAACCTCGCCGTGTACGCAACCTTGCTCAAGGGTGTAGGTGTTCACTACCTTCTCGCCGCGGTCGCATCGTTCCTCGTCGCCGTCGCGAACAACTACACCTGGAACCGGCTCTGGACGTTCCAGAATGAGCGTGGCGGCCTGACCTACCAGGGGCTGCGGTTTCTCGTCGTCTCGACGTTCGCACTGTGCGCGAACCTCGTTGTCCTCTCGGTGCTCGTCAAGGCAGGTCTGGGTGCTCTTCCGGCCCAGGCCATCGCGATCGTGGTCGTCACCCCGCTCAACTTCGTCGGGAACAAGCTCTGGTCGTTTCGCCCGCGATGAAACGGCTGGCGTTCGCGTGCGCCCTCGCCTCCGCCCTCGCCGTTTTGGTCACAGTTGCGGCATTCGCTGCCGAACCGTCGACGGAAACGACTGACAGAGCCGACACGACCGCTCTCGATGACCCGTTCGCGCCAGAGAGTGGGCCGGGAATGACCGAGCGGGCCGTCGTCGCAACGTTCCTCGAGGTCCCGAAGGTCTCTCGCTGGCTCGCGCGGTACCCGGCCAATCCCACGACTGACGCCACCTTCGACGCAGCCTCGCGTCGGTGGATCGTCAAGGTCTGGTCGGGAAAGGCGGGGCAGATCGCGCTCGGCAGGGTCGAGGACGGCGACGGCCGCGTCTCCGAGGCGTGGACGGGGCCGCAGGTCGCGTGGGGCATGGCCCGGGGGCGTGTCGGCTCGTTCGGCGGCACGGTCCTCAACGCCTGGTGGATGTGGATTCCTCTCAGCGTCGTCTTCTTCGTCGGCCTCGCCGACTGGCGTCGGCTGCGGAGCTGGCACTCGCTCGACCTGCTTGCGCTGCTCTCGTTCGGTCTCTCGCTCTGGCTCTTCAACCGAGGTGAGGTGTTCCGGAGTGCGCCGCTCGCGGTGCCCCCGCTTGCATACCTCCTCGTCCGTATGTGCTGGATCGGGTTCCGCGGCCGAGCCCCGGCGCCCATGCTCTTCTGGCCCGTCTGGCTGCTCGCAGCGGTTGCCGTCTTTCTGGGTGGTCTCCGCGTCGGCCTCAACCTCGAGACGCCCCGGGGAGTCATCGACGTCGGATACGCCGGCGTGATCGGTGGTGACCGGATCCTCGATGGGCGTGCCCCGTACGGGAACATGCCAGTCCAGGGTACGACGCGGTCGTGCGGCAAGAAGGACGCGGACGGCTCGATCCGCGACTGGATCCAGGACAACGGTCGCTGTGAGTCGTCCCTTCCCCGCGGTGATACGTACGGGCCAGTCGCCTACCTCGCGTACGTTCCGGCTGTTCTTGCTTTCCCCTGGTCCGGGAAGTGGGACTCGCTGCCGGCGGCTCACGCGACGGCGATCGCCTTCGACCTGCTCGGCGTCCTCGGCCTGTTCCTCGTGGGTCGGCGATTCGGAGGCCCGCCGCTCGCAGCGGCTCTCGTCTTCGGTTGGATGGCTTTTCCGTTCACGGCGTATGCGCTGAACTCGAACACGAACGACGCGATCATGCCCGCGATCCTGATCTGGGGCTTCTGGCTATCGACGTCTCCCGTCACCCGCGGTGCGGCCGTGGCGCTCTCGGGCTGGACGAAGTTCGCGACCCTTCTTCTCGCACCCCTCTGGCTCACATATCCAGGCGGTCTGTCCCGTCGAGGAGTTGCGCGGTTCGCCGCGGGGTTCGCCCTGGCGACGCTCGCCGCTTTCTCGATTCTGCTCCTTGAGCCAAGCCTTGCCGACGCCGTGCGAACGTTCGGCGAGAACACGCTCCGCTATCAACTCGATCGGGGATCGCCGTTCTCGCCCTGGGACTGGGGCCAGTATCACGCGCGCGGCATTCCCGATCTCGGCGCCGTGCAGCTGATCCTTCAGGTTGGCGTGCTCGCGCTCGCCGGCGTTGTCGCAGTGATCCCGCAGCGCAAGGGCGCGCTCGAGCTCGCGGCGCTGAGCGCCGCGGTACTGATCGGCTTCGAGCTCACGCTCACCCACTGGTCCTATCTCTACATTCCGTGGTTCCTGCCGTTCGTCCTGGTCGCGCTCCTCCTTGCGCCGGCACGACCCGCCGTTTCGGAGACAGCGTCATGACGGCCCGCACCGCGCTTCTTGCAACGCTCGCGGCAGCATTCGGCCTCTGCACCGGCCTCCTGCTGATGTCCGGCCTCGTGGGCGACCCAGGGATCTCGGACACGCTCGTCTACGAACGCTATGGCGAGCGAATCGCCTCCGGCGACGTCCCGTATCGGGACTTCGTGTTGGAGTACCCCCCTGGGGCTCTGATCCCGTTCGTCCTGCCGGCGCTGATCTCGGCGGCGAACGATCGCTACGAAACCGTGTTCGAGTTGCTGATGACGGTTGGGCTAGCGGCCATCTCTGCCCTGATCGTGATCTCGCTCCAGGCGTTGCGCGCTTCCACGGGCCGAGTCGTCTTCTCCCTCGGCGCATTTCTTGTCGGGGTCGGTCTGCTCGGGTCGTTCGTCCTGACGCGATTCGACCTGTACGCCGCGGCCCTCACCCTCGCTGCCGTGTGCGCGATCCTTCATCGACGTCTGACGCTCGGGCCGATTCTGCTGGGCCTGGCCATCGCGACGAAGATCTACCCCGCCGTTCTCCTGCCTCTCCTCGCCGTCCGGGCCTGGAAGCGGGATGGCCGTAAGGCGGCGTTCCGCACCATCGCTCTGACAATCGTCGTCGTCATCGTCGTATATCTCCCCTTCGCCCTCGTCGCACCCGATGGTGTTGCCCGCAGCGTCTGGCGACAGCTCGGTCGGCCGCTACAGATCGAGAGCCTCGGCTCGAGCGTTTTGCTTGCTCTCCACAACGCAGCGGGGATGCCACTCGATTGGACTTCCAGTTCAGGGTCACAGAATCTCACGGGGGCCGTCGCTGGCTTGGCGTCCGGCATTACGACGGCCGTCGGCGTCGCTGCGCTTGTGTTCGTCTGGGTCCGATACGCACGCGGCGACACGGAAGCGGCCGCTCGGTTCGTGCGCTACGGCGCAGCGGCCGCTGTCGCCTTCGTCGCCTTCGGCAAGGTCCTGTCGCCCCAGTTCCTCGTCTGGCTGCTCGCGATCGTGGTGATCGTGCCCGGCCTCCGCGGAACAGTCGCGTCGACTCTGCTCCTGATCGCCTGTGCCTTGACGCGAATGTGGTTCCCGCGTTCCTACTGGGAGCTCGTGAAGCAGTTCGATCCGACGGCGTCGTGGCTCGTACTGGGTCGCGACCTCGTGCTGGTGGCAGTGTTCGCGGTTCTCGTCGTCCGGGTCAGGGCGCTCACGGCCAGGGAACCCGTACCGGGCTGATCGCTTCGGCCCGACCGGTCGCAGGGTCGCATCCGACGAGGGCGCCCTCGATCCGAACGCCGCCGGTTGCCACCTCGAAGCGCACCGGCATACCCGTTCTCATCCGATGGGTCGCGAGCTCGGCCTTCACCCCGATCACGGAGTCATGCGGGCCCGTCATCCCCGCATCGGTGATCGCAGCTGTCCCGCCTGGTTGGACACGTGCGTCCGCTGTCTGCACGTGCGTGTGCGTTCCGATCACCGCGGTGACGCGGCCGTCGAGCCAGCGCGCGAGCGCGACCTTCTCGCTCGTTGCCTCGGCGTGGACGTCGACGACGATGACAGGTGTCGTTGCTCTCGCCTCCTCAACGAGATCGTCGATCAGCTCCCACATGCTCCGGGCGGGATCGAGCGAGAGCGATCCCATGACGTTGATCACGGCCACCGCTGATCCCTCGGTTGCGGTCACGACCGTCATGCCCCGTCCGGGCGCTTCGGCCGAGAGGTTGGCTGGGCGGATGACACGGGTCGACGTCGCGAGATAGGGCGCGATCTCCTGGCGCCGCCAGGTGTGATTGCCGAGCGTGATCGCGTCGGCGCCGGCAGCGAGGATGCGGTCGGCGAGCTTCGGTGTGATGCCGACGCCGTCTGCGATGTTTTCGCCGTTGACGATGCACACTGCGACGTTCAGTTCGTCCCGGAGGGTGGAGAGACGATCCTCGATGGCCTCCTTCCCGGGCCGACCCACGACGTCTCCGACGAACAGGATGTTCACGGCAGTGATCCGGCTGCGGGGTG
>JAYTJO010000308.1:0-2992 GCA_043730975.1 Thermoleophilia bacterium
GTTCGGCTCCGTGTTGCTCCTCGCCGACGAGCGCTACGCGGCCACGGAGATCGACGCGTATCTCGGTGATGCGCGCGTCTCCGTGATCCGCGGCTCACGCACGCTCGAGGGCACCCCGGGCGACCTCGTCACCCTGCTCCCGGTGCACGGCCCTGCGGAGGGGGTCACGACGGAAGGGCTCGAGTACCCGCTGCGCGGCGAGATGCTTCCGCCGGGCACGAGCCGCGGCGTCTCCAACGTTTTCTCCGCCTCCGAAGCACGCATAACGGTCGATCGTGGCTGCCTCCTCGCCGTCCGCCCCGCCCCGGAACCGGAGGAATCCTTGTGACGATTTGTCACAAGGGTGGGGTTGCCAGCGCGGTTCTCGCGGTGGTGTTCGCGGCCAGCTGCGCGGAGGGATCCTTGTGACGATTTGTCACAAGGGTGGGGTTGCGCTCGTGGTCCTCGCGGCGTTGTTCGTTCTCGGGTGTGGTGGCTCGGGGGACAGCAGCGCGAGCAAGGAGGTCGTGCTCGTCACGCACGACTCTTTCGTGATTCCGAAGGCTGTGAAGACCTCGTTTGAGCAGGAGAGCGGGTTGGCGCTGAAGATCCTCCAGGGCGGCGACGCGGGCGAGGCCGTCAACCGGGCGCTTCTGACCAAGGGGAACCCGCAGGGAGATGTCCTCTTCGGGATCGACAGCAACCTGCTCTCACGCGGTCTCGACGAGGAGCTCTTCGAGCCCTACGAAGCGACGGGACTCGATGAGGTCGACAACGCCTACCAACTCGATCCAACGCATCAGGTGACCCCGATCGACCACGGCGACGTCTGCCTCAACATCGACAGGAAGTGGTTCGCCTCACGCGGGATCGCTCCGCCGACCTCACTCGACGACCTCACCGCGCCGCGCTACCGCAGGCTGCTCGTCGTCCAGAACCCCTCCACCTCGACGCCGGGGCTCGCGTTCATGCTCGCGACCGTCGCCCGTTTCGGCGAAGACGGCTGGCGCGACTACTGGAGCCGGCTGCGCGCAAACGGCGTGCTCGTCGTCGACGGCTGGGAGGAGGCCTACACCCAGCGCTTCTCGGGTGCCGGCGGCAGCACGGGGAATCGCCCGATCGTCGTCTCCTATGCCACGAGCCCGGCGGCGGAGGTGATCTTCGCCGCGAAGCCGCCCACGAGCGCCCCGACGGCCGCCGTCAACGCGAGCTGCTTCCGACAGGTCGAGCTCGCGGGCGTCCTCGAAGGTGCGAGGAACGTGGACGGCGCGCACGCCCTGATCGACTTCATGCTCTCGGAGCGGTTCCAGGCAGCGCTGCCCGAGAGCATGTTCGTGCTCCCCGTGCGCACAGGGACGCCGCTGCCCGACGCGTTCCGACGCTACGCCGTCTCCCCTCCGGCACCACTCGAGCTTCCCGCGGCCGAGATCGGCGCGAACCGCGACCGCTGGATCGACGAGTGGACGCAGACCGTTCTCCGGTGACCCGTGCCTGGCGCATCGGCGGGGTTCTCCTACCCGTTGCCTTTGTCGCGCTCTTCTTCGCCTACCCACTCACCACGATCCTCGAGCGTGGCCTTACCGCCGAGGGTGGCTTCGCGCTCCCGATGGGAACCGGCGCTCTGCTCTGGTTCACGGTCTGGCAGGCCGCGGTCTCGACACTCCTCACGCTCGTCGCCGGCCTTCCGCTCGCGTGGGCGATCGGCCGATTCCGTTTCCGCGGTCGTTCTCTGGCGCGCGCCCTCGTGCTCGTTCCCTTCGTGCTGCCGACCGTTGTCGTCGCCGCTGCGTTCCTCGAGGTGCTCCCGGACGACTACGAGGGTGGCATCTGGGCGATCCTCGCCGCCCACGTCTTCTTCAACGTCGCCGTCGTCACGCGCATCGTCGGCGGTGCCTGGGCGACGATCGATCCGGCCTCCGGCGAGGTGGCCGCCGTCCTCGGTGCAGGGCCATGGCGCCGCGCACGGGAAGCGACGCTTCCGCAACTGGCCCCCGCGCTCTCCGCCTCCGCGGCGCTCGCGTTCCTCTTCTGCTTCACGTCCTTCGGCGTCATCCTGATCCTCGGTGGGCCGGGGCGAGCCACGCTCGAGACCGAGATCTACAACCGCGCGGCCCGGCAGTTCGACCTGCAGGCTGCAGCCGCTCTCTCACTCCTCCAACTCGGAGCGGTCGCGATCGTGCTCGCCGCCGCGAGCATTCTCGAGGGACGGGCCGGCGTCGCTGGCACCCTGACCGGTGAGCGAGATGTGCTGCGGCGGCCCACGCGGCGCGAGCGCATCGGTCTCGTCACGGTGCTGACGCTCGCCGTCGTCGCGCTCATGCTTCCTCTGGCCGTGCTCGTGCAACGGTCGCTCGGAAGCTGGGGAGCGCTCTTCCGGGAGACGCCGGTGCTCCTCGTCGAGCCGTGGCAGGCGGCCGGCTACTCGATAGCCTTCGCGGGCGTTGCCACCCTGCTCGCGCTGGTCATCGGGGGTCTTGCCGCGGTCTCGCTCGCTCGGAGACCCCCGAGCGCCCTCGACGGCTTCGTCTTGCTCCCACTCGGAGCGTCCGCGGTGATGCTCGGGTTCGGCTTCGTGATCGCGTTCGACTCGCCTCCGCTCGAGTTCCGCTCGTCGTGGTGGCTCGTCCCGGTCGCCCAGGCCCTTGTCGCCACACCGTTCGTGATCCGGATCGTGACGCCCGCGCTGCGGTCACTCGACCCACGACTGAGGGAGCTCGCAGCAACCCTTGGTGCCTCGCCGTCGCGCGCATGGCGGGAGGTCGACCTGCCGCTCGCCGGACGCGCATTCGCAGCTGCCGCCGGATTCGCGTTCGCGATCTCGCTCGGTGAATTCGGAGCGACGGTCTTCGTTGCCCGAGCGGAGCAGCCGACGCTCCCCGTCGCGATCTTCCGCTTCCTCGGACGACCGGGCGAGCAAAACCAGGGGACGGCAGCGGTGCTCGCAGTCGTGCTGGCCGGCATCGCGGTGTGCGCGGCCCTCGTGGCAGAGCGGGCCGCCGACGGGCGAGCCGAG
>JAYTJO010000309.1:0-2427 GCA_043730975.1 Thermoleophilia bacterium
ACTGGCCGTCAGCGAATGGCTCAACTGCTCGGGCGCGATCACCCTCGCCGACCTCCGAGGCCAGGTCGTCGTAATCGAGGCCTTCCAGATGCTCTGTCCCGGCTGTGTCAGCCACGGCCTCCCACAGGCAAAGCGCATCGATGCCGCCTTCGGGCGTGACCTGACCGTGCTGGGCCTTCACACCGTGTTCGAGCACCACGCCGCGATGACTCCCATATCGCTCGAGGCCTTCCTGTACGAGTACAGGATCACATTTCCCGTCGGCATCGACTCAGCCGAACCCGGCCACAGCGCCCCCGCAACGATGCGCAGCTACGGGTTGCGCGGCACGCCGAGCCTTGTCCTCATCGACCGGGCCGGCCAGCTCCGCGCCAACGCCTTCGGACAGCTCGACGATCTCGCGCTCGGTGCCGCCCTCGCGCGCCTCATCGACGAGCCACCACCCAATCCGGCCTCGGAGGAGACCAAGCCATGAAGACCCCGCCGAATACACCTACCATCACTCGCTGCCGTGCTCGACCGCCGCGCGTGTGCAGGCAGGGTGGCGGTCCCATCGCGGTCGCAGATCCCGAAGGAAATTGCCGTGCAGCTCCGAGCCAGCTTCGAACGGCCGACCGTTAGCCCTCCGCGCGATGGACGATCTCGCCGTCGACGACCGTGAGGACGACGGGCACGTCCAGGAGGTCGTCGGCATCCGTGTCCACCGGATCGGCGGCCATGGCCGTCAGGTCGGCGCGAAAGCCAGGGGCGATGCGGCCGCTCTGGTGCTGTTCGCCAACGGTGGCAGCCGCCGCAGTCGTGTAACCGGCGAGGGTCTCGAGCGCAGTCAGTACCTGGCCCCCACCGTAGGGAGCGACATCGAGGCACTTCGGCTCGCGCCGAAGCCGCGCCCACGCCATCCCACGACGGGGATCGAACCGAGCCACCGGCCAGTCGGAGCCAAGGGCGACGATCGCACCGGAGTCCAGGAGGTCGCGGGTGCGGAACGCGCGGTCGCAGCGATTCGAGCCGAGGGCTCGGCTCCAGGGGTCGCCGCGATCGTCACGCATCGGCTCGAGATGGATCGGCTGCATGCTCGCGACGACGCTCTCTGCCGCAAACCGTGGCAGGTCGGCGTCGTCGAGCGTCTCGATGTGCTCGATCCGGTGTCGCACACCCGGAGCGGCACCAACCGCAAGGTAGGCGTCGAGAGCCGCACGAACCGCGCGATCACCGACCGCGTGGGTGATGCACTGGAAGCCCGCGCGCGCGAACCGCCCGACGGTGTCCGCGTAGCGCGCGGGGTCGGGCCAGAAGGGATGAAGAGCCCGTCCGTTGTCGTCTGGCTCGAGGAGCCACGATGTCCCCGTCTCGACGACGCCATCGATGAAGAACTTGGCACTCCCGGCCCGCCAGCGGTTGCCGCGCTCCGCGACGACTGCGAGCCTCTCCTCGATCTGCTCTTCCGTGACGTCGGGCTCGCAATGCATCGGTACGACGAACCGCATCGTCAACCAGCCGCGCGCTTCGAGCTCGCGGCAGGTGTCGAGCAGGACGGGATCGCCGACCATCACGTGAGCACCGGTAAGGCCGGAGGCGTTCATCTCACGGAACGTGTCCCGGTACCACGCGAGTCGCTCCTCCTCGGTGGGATCCGGCATGACTCCGGTGACGAGTGAGATTGCAGCCGGCTCGCGGAGCTCCCCGGTCGGGGTCCCGTCGATACAGACAATCTCGGCCTCCTCGGCGAACGATCGCGGCCCATCGACTCCGGCGAGAGCGAGTGCCGCCGTGCTTGCGAGCGATGTGTGAAAGTCGTAGAAGTGCAGCAACGCTGGCGAGCCGCCAACGGCGTCGTCAATCACCTTGGCCCGGATGCCGTCCTGGTCGAACGCCTCGTACATGAGCGCGTATCCACGCACCCACTCATCGTCGCCGCAGCGGAGCCGTTCGCGGCGCAACGCTGCAAGCACGTCCTCGAGGGTGTGGAGGCCGGTGAGATCGGCGCCACGAGCCTGCTCGGAACCGAGAAACGGATGAAGGTGGCTATCGACGAACCCTGGCAGCAACGCCGCTCCACGAAGGTCTACGACCTGCGTGTCGGCACCCCGCCAGGGGGCAACGTCATGGCGATCGCCGACACAGGCGATCGTGCCACCGACGACCGCCACCCACGCCGCCGCAGGGCGAGTCGGGTCGAGCGTGCGAACCCGACCGTTGGCGAGGATGAGGTCTGCGACTGGCACGACGTGATGGATCATCGCTAATCGGCCGCGACGCGGGCCGATCCACGGGCGGATCAGTCTGACCCCAAGTCGCTTCGTCAGCCTCCACCGGCAGGCTCGGTCGCAGGAGCGACCGAGTCGGAAACGGGCTCGTTGTCGTGCGGTGGCTCGATCGTGATGTTCGGCAGCACGCGGTCGAGCCAGCGCGGCATGTACCAGGACT
>JAYTJO010000310.1:0-5737 GCA_043730975.1 Thermoleophilia bacterium
CGCACGCCTGCAAAGGATGAGCCGCCCGAGAATGGCGCCGGTGAGAAGCCGAAGTCCTCGCAACCCGCACCTGCTCGTCCCCGAGTTGCCGGCCCGCCACGGCGTGTCAAACGCAAGTCTGGCGGCGGAGGGACGAGGAAGTGAGCGACGATCAGATCTCGGTCGAGGCGACCGGCGAGACGGTCGGCGAGGCGAAGTGGAGCGCCGTGCGCGAGCTCCAACGCCGCGTGCCGGGCCTCGACCGCGAGGCGATCACGTTCCAGATTGTCAGCGAGGGCGAGCGCGGCCTCCTCGGAGTCGGGTACACGCCAGCATCGGTAGTGGCAACCGCAGTCGTCCCCGAGACCGGCTCCGTTGGCGGCGAGCCGTTCGACGCATCCGACGGCGATACGAGCCAGCCGGGCATTGTTCGCGGCTTGCTCGAACGGACCGTTGCCGCGTCTGGCGTCCAGGCGACGGTCACACTCTCGGAGGTCGATGGTGAGCTTGTCGCAACGCTCGTCGGTGATGATCTCGGCGTGCTCATCGGCCGCCACGGGCAGACGATCGACGCACTGCAGTACCTTGCGAACGCGATCTGTCATCGCACGCAGGGCGACGACCGGATGAGGGTCGTCGTCGACGCCGCCGGCTACCGCGCGCGGCGCGCGGCAACGCTCGAAGCGGCTGCGCGCTCTGCCGCCGAGCAGGCCGCTGCGACGGGCCACCGTGTGGAGCTCGAGGCGATGACCGCGGTTGAGCGTCGCATCGTCCATGAGCTGCTGAAGGACGACCCCGAAGTCGAGACCTCGAGCGAGGGCGCAGAGCCGACCAGGTTCGTCGTCGTGTTGCCGAGACGTTCCGCGGACTGAGCCTCTGGAGGTTTGATGGCGCCTCCGCCCGTTCTCGATCGCTGGCTTGGATCCGTCCTCGCCACCCCCGGCCTGACGGCGATCACTGATCCAGCTCTCGCTCGCGCGGCGCTTCTCGACGATGCGCTGAAGGCGGCGGAGACCGTTGCAGCAGCCGACGGTCCGATCGTCGATGTCGGCTCCGGCGGCGGCACCCCGGGGATTCCGCTCGCCGCGACGTTTCCCGACCGTCCCGTGACGCTTCTCGAGGCAGAGCGGCGCAAGTGCGCCTTCCTCGAGACCTGGGTGCCGGATCTGCCGAACCTGTCGGTTCTCTGGGGAAGAGCAGAGGAACAGGAGCTCGAGCAGTTCGGAGTTGCCGTTGCGAAGGCGCTCGCGCACCCGACGACGGCTGCCGAATGGTGTCTGCCGCTCGTGCGTGAGGGGGGCCTCGTCGTTCTCTGGGTCGGTGAGACCGCCGATCCGGATCGCGTCGCCACCGTCGCCGAGCAGATCGCCGGCGCGGTCGAGCCATCTCCCTCGGGGCTCATTCTGATTCGCAAGATCGGGCCAACGCCCTCGCGGTTCCCACGCCGCGTCGGGGTCGCGCGCAAACGCCCACTCGCCTGACTGACACCGGCCGCAAGCCGACGCGGCACCCCGATGCCAAGTCTCCACGAAGCAGCAACTGATCGCGCCCAGGTCGTTGCACAGCGGGCCGGCGGGCCGGCCTCTTCAGGGGCCACGCGAAGCGTGGGGATAAGCAACAGGTGGGGTGGGTTGCGGTACGCTTTTCCACCACAACCCACCCCACCGACCGCTCCGCTGGCTAGCCTGGGAGTGTGGCTGCTCGGGTCTACGCGATCGCGAATCAGAAGGGCGGCGTCGGCAAAACGACGACCGCTGTCAACCTCGCAGCGTGCCTCGCAGAGGCGGGCGAGCGGTGCCTGCTCGTCGATCTCGACCCGCAGGCCAATGCCACCTCGGGGCTCGGTTGCCGCGCGAACGGTGTGTCGACGCACGACCTACTCGACGGCGTTCCTCTGGCCGATCTCGCGAAGCCGACGGCGTTCCCGAACCTGGATCTCGTGCCCGCGAAGCCGGAGCTCGCGGCGGCCGCCGTGCACCTGTCGGCGCTCGAAGGCGGAGAGCGGTACCTCGCGGACGCGCTCAGCCCTGGCGCGACCGACCCCTACGCGTTCGTCTTTCTCGACTGCCCTCCCGCGTTTGGCCCATTGACCGTCAACGCGCTCGCCGCCTCCGACCGGGTGATCGTTCCCGTGCAGGCGGAGTACTACGCGCTCGAGGGCCTGTCCCAGTTGCTCGGTTCGATCAACCTCGTCAAAGCACGACTCAACCCGCGGCTCGCAGTGGCCGGGATCCTGCTCACGATGGTCGACGGGCGCACCCGGCTTGCGGCGGAGGTAGAGCGGGAACTGCGGCGTCATTTCGGAGACCTCGTCTTCACAGCATCGGTTCCCCGGTCGGTTCGCCTCGCAGAGGCCCCAAGCCATGGGCTACCCGCAATCGCCTACGACCGGCGCTCGTCGGGATCGGAGGCCTACTGGAAGGTGGCGATGGAACTTGTCGAGCGTCAATGACTCACCCCGCCGTGGCCTCGGCCGTGGCCTCGAGGTGCTCATCGGCGGAGCCGGCGAAGCCGAGCTCCTGCATCTACCGGTCGAAGCTGTCCACCCGAACCCACGCCAGCCGCGCCGTCGCTTCGAGCCGGAGGCGACGAGTGGTCTCGCGGCCTCAATCCGCCACCAGGGCGTGCTCCAGCCCGTGATCGTGCGGCCGCGGGTCGAGGGCGGCTACGAGCTCGTCGCGGGCGAGCGTCGCTGGCGCGCCGCGCGTGAAGCCGGTGTTCCGACGATTCCCGCCGTCGTGCGCGATGTCGACGACCGCGACACCCTGTTGCTAGGCCTCGTCGAGAACGTCGCCCGGGAAAATCTGTCGGCGGTCGAAGAAGCGCGCGCCTACGCATCGCTGCTCGACGAGTTCGAGCTGTCGCTCGGCGAGGTCGCCGAGCGGGTTGGCCGGTCGAAGCCCTCCGTGTCGAACCGGGTGCGACTGCTCGAGCTCCCGGAGGATGTGTTGTGGATGCTTGCTCGCGGTGACCTCACCGAGGGTCACGCCAGGGCAGTTCTTGCGCTGCCCGACGATGATGCCCGCCGCCGGCTCGCCAAGCGGATCAGTGAGGACGGCCTGACGGTTCGAGCTGCGGAGAAGGCGGCCCAGGAGGGAGGGGCACGCCGTCGCCGCACGAGCCACACGATCGACCCGGCGCTTGCCGACCGTGCTCGCGACGCAGCGCAGCGACTGACGGGCCTCCCCGCTCGTATCAACGCTGGAAAGCTCGAGCTGCAGTTTGGCGACGAGACCGGTCTCGCGGAACTCGTAGAGACGCTGGAAGCGCTGTAGCGGAAATGGCGAGGCCTCTCCCGGGCACGGCCGGCCCGTCGTGACCGTGGTCCTGACCACGGCTTCGCTACACTCGTCGGCCGCGGGCGATTAGCTCAGTTGGTTAGAGCGCCGCTCTGATAAGGCGGAGGTCCCTGGTTCGAATCCAGGATCGCCCACTTCAAAAATCCCTGCCCGCGGATACACTCATGTGTAGGCCGATGCGCGAGATGACCGTCTATGGCGTGAGCTTTGATCTGGTCGGCAAGCAGCCGATCGTCTTGCTGCGGACGCAGGAGGGAAACACGTTCCTGCCCATCTGGATCGGGCACCCCGAGGCCGCTGCGATTCTGATGTGTCTGCAGGGAACCGAGCCACAGCGGCCGATGACGCACGATCTCGCAACCTCGATAGTCGCGTCACTCGACGCCGAGATCCGCCAGATCGCTGTCACGGAGCTCCGTGAGAACACGTTTCACGCGAAGATCACCCTCGTCCGGAACGGTACGGAGGTCGAGCTGGACGCACGAACCTCCGACGCCATTGCTCTCGCGCTCCGGTGTGACGCAAAGATCTTCGCCGCAGACGACGTGATCGAGGAATCGGGCGTGGAGTTCGATGGAGACGAGGAGGAGGCTTCCCGTCGCCTCATCGGGCAGGATTCGCTCGCCGATCTCGATCCGGACGAGTTCCGCCGTTTCCTCGACACGGTTTCGCCGGACGAGTTCGCGGCAGAGTCCGACGAGGCCCCACCCGCGGACGACTAGAGCACCGTATTCCCCGAACGGCGCCCTAGCTCGAGCCGAGCTCGGCCTTCGTGAGATCCAGAAGGTCGGTGATCAGCCGGTTGAGCCCCTCGCTCGAGAGCCTGCCCGTGTTCGCCTCCGCCAGGGCATCGCGAAGCCGTCGTTCGCGCTCGGGATCAACGGTGTCGAGCCCGAGTCTGGCCTTCAGCTCCCAGAGCTCCGTCACGAGGTCGAGGCGATGGTTGACAGACGCCACGATGGCCCTGTCGTTCTCCACGATCTCGGCCCGGATCTCCTCGAAACGCCCTCTCACAGAGCGACCGCGGCTGCGAGTGCCGCCGCATTGAAGATTCCGTGCACGACCATTCCAGGATAGACGCTTCCCGTCTTCCAGCGGAGCCAGCCGAGCACCACCCCGAAGACCGTCAGCACGGGCAACCCGAGCACGAGGCCGTGTGCGAGGCCAAAGGCAAGGCCGGTGATGGCGATCGAAACGAGCGGCCCGGCGAACGGGAGGAGGAGACTCATGCCGAGGCCCCTGTAGAGGAGCTCCTCGACAAACGGGGCAACGAGCACGACCACCAGGGCGTTCGCCAGGAAGGGAACCGCGCGGCTCGAGTCCCACGTGTCCGGTACGAGCCCTTGCTCATCACCGGCATCGAGGAACGGACTCAACGCGGCAGTCGTTGCGAGGATCACCCCGAACGCAACCGCACCCAGCTTCACCGCACGCCCGATCGCAGCGGGTCGTTCGAGTGCGAGCAATGGGCTCCTGAGCCCCTGCGCGATCGCGAGGATGAGGACGAGCATGATCCCGTACTGGATCAGGGCGCCGGCGAATGTCGACCACAGGTAGAGCACGTCGTCCGGCGTCTCTGCGTCGGACAGGCGGGCGCCGTACGAGGCGAGCGTGAGGAGGCCCACGAGGATGCTCCACGCGAGAAGCCGGCCGCCTCGCCGAGGGGCAGCTGCCGTCGGTTCCTCGCAGCTTCCGCCGATCTCTATCTCGCTCACCAGCATCCTCTCGTCAGGCGACCCAGTACCACAATGCCCATCTGACCACATAGACGGCGAGGCCTGCGGCAAGAATCGCTGCAGCGATGACCGTCGCTTTCCGGCTTCGAACGACCGTCGCGAGCGCCATGAACGCGGGGAAGGCGACGATGACGAAACGTTGCAGGGAAAGAAGCGGGTCCTTGTCCGAGTACACGGCGAGCGGTAGAGCCACGCTGACGAGGACGTAGAGGCCGTAGGGGGCACCGATCCGTCGCCAGGCGACGACCCCGAGCACGACCATGACGCCTACGACGGCGAGATCGAGTATCTGGTGATCCCGAACGGCGGCGATCAGGCCGCCGATCGGCCCCACGGGTGAGAGGTGACGCTCCCAGACCACCTTCTGAGCGTCGAGGAATGCGAGCGGCTTTTCGATCCACAAGGCGAGGAGTAGAGGGAAGAGCGCAAAGAGCGCGGGTGCGACGGCTACTCCGGCGAGCGCCCTCCGCCTGTTTGGCGCCCGCCAGGCAAACACGATGAGCGCAGGAAGCAAGGCGATGCCCGCCGAGCGCGTCAGGATCGCAAGACCCGCGAGGCCGCCCGCCTTCCAGAAGCTCCCTTTCTCGGCGGTCAGGAACGTTGCGACGGCAAGGAGCAGGAACAGCGACTCGCTGTAGACCGCTCCGAAGAAGAGCGACGTGGGCGCGAGCGCGAGAAAGAGGACGGTGCGTTGTGCCGCCTCGGCCCCGAGCTTGAGCGCTG